>VXME01000161.1:0-13890 GCA_009861545.1 Acidobacteriota bacterium
CCCCGGCGCGGGTCCCCCCCCGGCCGGCGCCGGAGCCCCCACCCCCCGACCCGTACCCGGCGCCGGCCGGAGACGCCGACGCAGAGAAGCCGAAGGCTGCCGGTCCGGACGCGGCGGCGGAAGCAGAAGCGCCCGCAGCGGAGTCGGAGGCGAAGCCGGCGGAAGCCGCCGAGGAGCCTGCGCCGACACCCGAGACCGCGGACGCCGGGACCGCCGGCGCCGGGACCGCCGACGCCGGGACGGCCGACGCCGGGACCGCCGACGAGGCCGAACCCGCGGCAACGAAACCCGCCGCGGCCACCGACGCGGCTGCGTCCGACGCGGTCGAGCCGGCCGCAGGCGAGAGCCCGGAAGCCACCGGGTCAGCCCCCGAAACGACACCCGACGCAGCGAAGAAGTGAATCGGGGCCACGTCTCGCGTGGCCCGCTGGCCGACGCGCACCGGCCGGAGGCGCCGGGTCGGCCGCTACGCCGCTGAGGAACAGCCGGCCGAAGGAAGCGGCGGCGAGCAGGCCCGTCGTCGAAGGCCGGCCCGCCTGCCGGCTTACGCCAGAATCCCGTCGACCACCCTGCCGTGGACGTCCGTCAGGCGGAAGTCGCGGCCCTGGTACTGGTATGTCAACCGGGTGTGATCGATGCCCAGCAGGTGCAGCATCGTGGCGTGCAGGTCGTGGATGTGCACCGGATCGCGGGCGATGTTGTAGGAGAAGTCGTCGCTCGCCCCGTAGGTCGTGCCCGGCTTGACGCCGCCGCCCGCCATCCAGATGGTGAAGCAGCGCGGATGGTGGTCGCGGCCGTAGGTCTCCTCGGTGAACACGCCCTGGCAGTAGGCGCTGCGGCCGAACTCGCCGCCCCAGACCACCAGCGTCTCGTCCAGAAGCCCCCGATTCTTCAGGTCCTGCACCAGCGCAGCCTGCGCCTGATCGACGTCCCGCGCCTGCCGCTCGATACCCGTGGGCAGCCGCGTGTGCTGGTCCCAGCCGCGGTGGAAGCACTGGATGAACCGTACGCCCCGCTCTGCGAGACGGCGCGCCAGCAGGCAGTTGCGCGCGAAGGTACCCGGCTGGCGAGCATCCGGACCGTAGAGATCGAAGACGCTGTCCGGCTCGTCCGACAGGTCGGTGAGCTCCGGTACCGAGCTCTGCATGCGGTAGGCCATCTCGTACTGGGCGATCCGCGTGCTGGTCTCCGGGTCCCCGAACTCCTCTTCCTTCAGCCGGTTCAGCGCGCCGAGGTCGTCGAGGAAGCGGCGCCGCGTGCCCTGGTCGACCCCCGGAGGGTTCGACAGGTAGAGGACCGGATCGCCGGTCGAGAGGAACTTCACCCCCTGGTAGCGCGTGGGCAGAAAGCCGCTGCCCCACAGCCGGTCGTAGAGCGGCTGCCCGGTCTGCGCCGAGCCCTTGGAGATCATCGCCACGAACGTCGGCAGGTCCGCGTTCATGGTCCCGAGCCCGTACGACAGCCAGGCCCCTATGCTGGGCCGTCCGGCGAGCTGCGCCCCGGTCTGGAAGAACGTGATGCCCGGATCGTGGTTGATCGCCTCGGTGTGCATCGACTTGATGAAGCACAGCTCGTCGACGATCCCGGCGGTGTGCGGCATCAGGTCGCTGACCCACGTCTGCGACTCGCCGTGCTGCCGAAACGGGAACTTCGACGGCACGAGGGGAAAGCGCTCCTGCGCCGCGGTCATGGTGGTGACGCGCTGGTTGCCGCGCACCGAAGGCGGCAGGTCCTCCCCCACCATCTCCGCCAGCGTCGGCTTGTAGTCCCACAACTCGTGCTGCGACGGCGCCCCGGACTGGAACAGGTAGATCACCCGCTTGGCCTTGGGCGCGAAGTGCGGCAGGCCCGACAGCCCGCCCGCCACGGCCGGAGCCGTTCCGGGCGCCTGGGCGCCCAGGTCCTGTCCGAAGACGGTCGCCAGCGCGGCCGTGCCGATGCCGGTGCCCGCCAACTCGAGAAAACGCCGCCGGGTCAACCACTGTTCGAGAGGCGTATTCATCGTCATTCCTTGGTGATGGTCCCGTCGAAGTTCAGGATCAGGTTGGCCACCATCGTGTAGGAGGCCAGTTCCGCCACGTCCAGGGTCTCGTCGCGTGCGGACTCGCCCTGGCTGATCAGGTCCAGCGCCGCGCCGCGGTCCGACTGGTAGCGTTCCAGGTGCCGCTCGAAGCCGTCGACCAGGATCGCCTCGGCGTCGGGCGACGGACGGTGCGCGGTGGCGAGGCGATAGGCGAAGTCCACGCGCTCGGCCGGGGTCTCGCCGCCCTCGGTCATCATCCGCTCCGCAAGGCGCCGCGCCGCCTCGACGTAGGTCACGTCGTTCATCAGGTTCAGGGCCTGCAGCGGCGTGTTCGTCCGACCGGTGCGCACGATGCAGGTCTCGCGGGTGGACGAGTCGAACGTCATCAGCGTCGGCGGGCCGAGCGTCCGCTTCCAGAAGGTGTACAGGCTGCGGCGGTACAGGTCGTCGCCCTCGCCCAGGACGTAGTCGCCGTAGCCGCCCTCGACCATGTCGGCCCAGAGCCCTTCCGGCTGGTACGGCTTGACCGACGGTCCGCCGAGCTGCTCGACCAGAAGCCCGGACAAGGCCAGCGCCTGGTCGCGGATCATCTGCGCCGGCAGCCGCAACCGCGGCCCGCGCGCGATCAGCCGGTTCTCCGGGTCGGCCTCGAACTCTTCGGCCGTCACCTTGGACGCCTGCCGGTAGGCCGCGCTCGTCACGATGGCCCTCTGCAGCGCCTTCATGTCCCATCCCGAGTCGATGAACGTGGTGGCGAGCCAGTCGAGCAGCTCCGGATGGCTGGGGTACTCGCCCTGCGTGCCGAAGTTCTCTACCGTCTTGACCAGACCCGTCCCGAAGTACATCTGCCAGAAGCGGTTGACGGTGACCCGCGCGGTCAACGGATGATCGGGATCGACAAGCCAGCGCGCGAACGCCAATCGGCTCGCCTCCTCCCCTTCCGGGAGCGGCGGCAGCACGGCCGGAACGCCCGGGAATACCTCCTCGCCCGGGTTGTCGTAGGCTCCCCGGTTGAGCCTGAAAGTCGGGCGGCGCTCGGCCATTTCCTCCATCACCATGACGGTCGGGAAGCTCGCCCACAGGTCCTCGCGCTCCCGCTCCAGGGTCGAAACGTTGCGCGAGGCCTCCAGGATTTCCGGCGGTGCATACTGGTTCAGAAAGGCAAGGCGCAGCTTCTCGGCCTGGGCCGGCGTCCGTCGATCCGGCGAGATCCGGGCGATGGCGGTAATCGGCTCGGCCGTCGCCACCACCCCGACCAGCTCGGGTGTCAGGGCCGCGCCGTAGATCCGCACGTCGTCGATGACCCCCTCGAAGCGCGGCTTGGTCGAGCCGCTCGCCCCGATGCGCAACGGGTAGCGCTGCGGCATGCGGTTGCCGACCAGGTCGAGCATGGGCTTCAGCTCCCTCGACTCGCCGTTCACGTAGATGCGCATGCCGCCGGGCGTCTTCGAGCCGTCGTAGGTCGCCAGCACGTGCTGCCACTCGTTGAGCCGTACGTCCTCCAGCGTCTCCGCGCTGACGCCGTCGTCGAGGATCCGGGTCGACATGTTGAACCGGAACTTGCCCTCTTCGAGGTAGAGCCCCCAACCAACCTCGCCCTGGTCGCCCGCGTCGGCGCGCGAGACGATGACCCCGCTGGAAGCCGTCGGGTAGATCCAGGCGGCCAGCGTGAACGGATCGTCGTAGCCGACGCTCGGGCTGAGACCGGCGTTGATGAACCGCTGCCCGTCGAAGGCGGCGGCGTCCCCGATGCGTCCGTCGACGAACTGCGGCTGGCCGTCCTCGAGCACCCCGGTCACGAACGTCCCGTTGTGGACCCCGGCGATGTCGCCGTCGAGGGCGTGGTGCGCCAGCAGGTCGTCCCGCAACGTCCAGTCGACACGTCCGGCGTTGGCAAGCGAGCGCTCCCAGGCCGCCTGCGCCGCTGTCGCATCCGCTTCCAGCGCGGCGAACGCCTCGCGAGCCTCGCGCAGCCTCTCGTCCAACTCGGCGAGCTCGGCATCCTGCTCCGCGGTCGGGGCGGTGATGAGCGGCGGCGAGTTGACGTACTTGAACGCCTTGCCCCGCTCCGGGATGTTGTTGAAGTTCGCCAGGACCTCGTAGAACTCCCTCTGCGACAGCGGATCGAACTTGTGGTCGTGGCAGCGGGCACAACCCAGCGTCAGGCCGAGCCAAACGGTCGAGGTGGTCTCGACGCGATCGACCGCGTACTCGACCAGGAACTCGTCGACGACGATGCCTCCCTCGCCGTTCTGGCTGTGGTTGCGGTTGAACGCGGTGGCGATGCGCTGGTCGCGCGTCGCGTTCGGCAGCATGTCGCCCGCGAGCTGCTCGATGGTGAACTGATCGAACGGCATGTTCGCGTTGTAGGCGTCGATCACCCAGTCGCGCCAGCGCCACATGGTCCGCTCGCCGTCGGTCTGGTACCCGTTCGTGTCGGCGTAGCGGGCCGCATCCAGCCACTCGGTGGCCATCCGCTCGCCGTAGCGGTCGGAACCGAGCAACCGGTCGACCGCCCTCTCGTAGGCATCGGGCGAATCGTCGTTGAGGAACGCGGCCAGATCGCCCGGCGTCGGCGGCAACCCGGTCAGGTCCAGCGTCACGCGCCGCAGCAGGGTCGCACGATCAGCCTCCGCCGACGGTCCGAGACCCTCCGCGTCCAGGCGTGCAAGGACGAAGTTGTCGATCGGGTTGCGGACCCATTCCGGGTCGGAGACCGGCGGCACGGCGGCACGCTCGGGCGGGATGAACGCCCAGTGCGACTCCCACTCCGCGCCCTGATCGATCCACAGCCGGACCGTCTCGATCTGCTCGTCGGTCAGCGGATCGGCGTCCCGGGGCATCCGCAAGCGACTGCTGCCGGTCACCAGCCGTTGGTACAGACGGCTCTCCTCCGCATCCCCGGCCACCACCGCGGGACCGCCCAAACGGCCTCGGTCCTCGAAAAGCCCATCCTGGACATCGAGCCGGAGGCCGCGCTGGCGCGTCGCCTCGTCCGGCCCGTGGCACGAGAAGCAGTTGGCGGACAGAATCGGCCGCACCTCGCGGGCGAAGTCCACGACGCGCTCGGGGGCCGCTCCGGTCGCAGCTTGTCCGCCGCCGCCGGGCTCGGCGCGCAGATCCGCGGACAGCAGACCGCCGCACGCTGCGGCGGAGAGCAGGGACATCAGAAAACGCGCATGCCGACATGTCGTACTCATCGAATTCTCCCAACGGGCGTCAGGCAACCGACTTGCCTGGCAAGCCCATCCCGCTCCGCGGCCGGAACCGCCCCGTCCACCCGAACGTCCGTACCGGAACTACCTGATGCCGCCGGCGCGATTGGCCGAGCCGCCCAGGAACAGCCGCTCACCGTTCTCGAGTATGAAGTTGCGGCCGACGGCCTTCTCGGTGCCGTCCTTGGCGCGGTAACCCTCGACCGCGAGGAACGTGCCCACCTCGACGGTGTTCCGGTTGACGCCCTGCCGGATCAGCTCGTTCGGGCTGCCCCCCTCGACCAGCCAGGTGGAAGTCGTCCCGTCCTCGGCCTCCACGTCGATGTGGAACCAGGAATGAGGATTGATCATCTCCCACTTGACGAGTTGCCCCTCCAGCGTGAGGGGCTGCTCGATATCGAACTCGGCCGAAAAGGCATGGTGCGCGGACAGCGGCACGGCAGCCAGCAATACGGCTGCGCCGAGGGCGGCGACGGCTCGGTTCGTTCGCATCAGACTTCTCCTTGTCCGCAACCGCTAGCCCGACAATCGTCGCCGAACGCGACCGCTGCGGTCGCGCTGCGGCCTCCGATTATCGCCCAGCCAGGCCTGACCAGCAGTCTGCACCGTTCCACGGCACAGACTGCTAGGGATCCACCTTCTTGCGAAGATGGCCGTAGATCAGATCCTCGACGAACTCGACGCAGCGGAACTCCATCAGCTCCGCGTTCGGCTCCACCCGCCGGTAGAGCGGCATGCGCATGCTCCAGGGGCGGGTGTAGACGTCGGGATCCTCGAGCGTCACGTGGTAGTCGAGCGTCTCGGGACTGCGCGCGGTGAAGCGCTCGACGACGCGCAGGGCCGTGCTGTGATGGTTCCCCGCCCGATCGAGCCACGTCTGCCCGTAGAAGCCGCTCGTCTCGACCACGAGGGTCTCGCCCTCCCAGCGCCCGTTGGACCACCCCATCCACGTGTCGGCCGGAGACTCCATCTGATCCTCCATGTAGATGGTCCGCACCGCGCCGGCGAACTCGTGGATGATCATGATGTGCGAGCGGCTCTGGATGATCTGGAACGGATACGGCATGTAGGTGGCGCGCGGCGTGCCCGGCAGGTAGCACTTGATGGCCGGGTCCCGCTCCAGGCGGTTGGCGAAGTTCTCGTCGCGCTGCGCCAGGGCCTCGGGGGTGTACGGAATCGTGCCGCCCTCCACCACCCCGAGCCCGCCGGGAACCGCGCCGAGCGCGCCGAGTTCCCGCACCGGGCTGAAGTCCGCCGAGTGGGGCTCCACGTTCCAGTGCGCGTTGTTCAGCGCCTGCCAGATCCCGTTCAGATCGGGTGTGCCGTCGGCCGTGCGGGGCGCCGTGTAGCCGGTCTCCTGCGCATGCGCGACACCCGGCTGCGCAAGTCCCGCGCCCGCGATCACGACCGCGATCGTCCACCCCGACAACCGGCGCCGTGCAGTCGGACGCGCCGTCATCTCTGCGACTCCTCCCGCGCGGCCGCCTCCGCCGCACGCTGCTCCTCGAGGCGCGCCCCGACCAGCGTGTTGTAGAGGCCGTAGTTGCCCTCGTGGCACGCGTGCTCGAAAAGCGGGCCGATGGTCTCCTTCATCGGCATCTCGGCCGTCCAGGACCGGTCCCAGGTCAGCGGATCGTCGACGGTGAACCGGTACATGATCGTCTCGTCGTCGACGCGGGTGAACCGCTCCGTCACCTGCATCCGGTCGCTCGAGCCGTTGAACGGGTTCTTGCCGTTGATGTTGGTCGTCTCGACCACCAGGGTGTCGCCCTCCCAGCGTCCGCGGGACATCCCCATCCACTGCCGCGCCTGCGCCGGCGGGCCCGGGCGGCCGTCCAGCGGGATGATGCGCGCGTCGTGGATCATCTCGACCAGGATCATCACGTAGTCCCGGTTCTGGACGATCTGGTAGTTGGCGTTGTAGCCCGCGTTCATCATCGGCGGGCCGGCACCGCGCATGATGATGCAGCGGTCGTCGAGCTGGTTGGCCTCGGCCGAATCCCAGCGTCCCACCCGTTCACGCTCGGCCGCCACCTCGGCCGCGCGCCGGCGTCCCTCGGCGTTGACCGGCGGCAACCGGCCGTTCGGCGGGTCGATGATGAGCGACGTGCGCAGGTTGCGGGCGAACGGCGACTGGCTGCGGTCGAGCCCGAACTGCGTGAAGTCGTAGTGGACGTCGGGGATCGTGCCGGGAGTGGTCTGCGCGAACTCGCGCTCGGCGCGGCCCTGCTCGATGGCCGCCGCCTCCTCGACGGTATAGAAGGCCTTGTCCACGCCCTGCGGCCGCTCGAGCGGCGTGTAGGTCTGGTTCGTCCAGAAACCCTGAAGGTCGGGGTGCCCGTCGGCGGTCCGCGGAACCGAATACGACTCCGCGGATGCGCCGTCCGACTGCGCCTGGCCCGCGCCGGCCGCCGGGATCAGCAAGACGGCCACGGCCGCAAGAACCTGCGCGGCGGAAGAAAGCCACCGGGACCGATGATGCATGAGGAACTCCTCCCCGCGAGTCTTCCGGCCCTCCGCAGGCATGAGAATGGTCGGGATGACTGGATTTGAACCAGCGACCCCCTGACCCCCAGTCAGGTGCGCTACCAGACTGCGCCACATCCCGACGCTCGACGACAAACCTGCCGAAAGACCGCGGCGGAACGTCACGTGCCGCGGCCCGACCCGCCCTGCGCGGACAGCAGGTCGAGAATCGACCGGAGCCCGCGCTTCACATCGAGGATACGCTCGCGTGCATCCGTCCCCGGCAAGTCGGCCACGATCGGTTCCGGAGCCGCCGGTTGCTCGCTGATCAGCCTCCGCCGCGCCGCGCCGAGCGTCAGCCCCTCTTCGAAGAGCAGCCGCCGGATCTCGAGCACCAGCTCGATGTCGACCCGCCGGTAGACACGAGCGCCGGTGGTCGTCGACGCACCCAGCGTCGGGAACTCTCCCTCCCAGGACTTGAGCACATACGGCTGAACCCCGGCGATGGAGCAGACCTCGGCGGCCTTGAACAGTGGCCGGTCGGGAATCTCGACGTCGACGCTCGGCGACCTGTCCATCCTCTGTCGTGGTCAGCCAGTATAGCGCAGTCCAGGAGCCTGCGCCGCCGCACGCAGCGCAGCGGCGTTCCGGGGCGCAGGGTCCCGGAGCGGGGGGGATGGGCCGGAACGCCGCGCCGGAGAGGCGTTTCGGGGTGCTCGTACGGGACGACGCCCGCCGCCGGGCCCGCGCCCCGGTTACGAGCGCCGCCCGCGCCGCGCCGGCTCGCGCCGGGCCCGCGCCCTGACCCGAATCGGGGACCCTTCGAAACCGAAGGCGTCCCGGAGCTGGTTGCGGAGGTACCTCTCGTACGAGAAGTGAAAGCGCGTCGCGACGTTGGTGAAGAAGACGAACGACGGCGGTCGGGCGCCGATCTGGGTAGCGTAGAGGATCTTCACGGCGCGGCGGCCGGGGCTCGCGGGACGGTGGTGAGCCGTGATCCGGGCCACGACACGGTTGAGCTCGCCGGTCCCGACGTGCGCCGCCCGCGCCGCGGCGACGTCCACGGCCCGCTCGATGATCCGCGGCGCCCGCTGCCCGGTAAGCGCGGACACGTGCAGGATTGGGGCGAAGTCCGCGAACCGCAGGGCGCGGCGCAACTCGGCATCGAACGTCTTCGAGTATCCCTGCCCGCGGTCCTTCACGAGATCCCACTTGTTGGCCGCGATGACCACGCCGCAACCGGCGCGTTCGGCTTCGCCGGCGATCACCGCGTCCTGCCGTGTCACGCCCACGGTCGCGTCGACGAGCAGCACCGCCACGTCGGCCCGTGCGAGCGCGCGCCGGGCAAGGACGACGCTGACCGCCTCGACCGCTCCCGCCCGGGCCACGCGCCCCGGCCGCCGAATGCCGGCCGTGTCCACGAGCCGGATACGGCGGCCGTGCCAGCCGACGAGGGTGTCCACCGCGTCGCGCGTCGTTCCGGCGCTGTCGCTGACCAGCACGCGATCCTCGCGCGCGAGCCGGTTGACCAGCGACGACTTGCCGACGTTGGGCCGGCCGACGATCGCGATGCCGACCTCGCGGTCCTCGCGTCCGTCGCCGGTCGGCGTCGAGGTCGAGTCCGCGGGCCGCCGGCCGCGTCCGGACAGGCACGCGACCACGGCATCGAGCAGATCACCGACCCCCAACCCATGCTCGGCCGCGATGGACAGGGCGGGAGAAACGGCCAGGCGCTCGAACTCGGCCGCCCCGGCACCGGCCCGCCGATCGTCCACCTTGTTGATGGCCAGCACCATCGGCGCCCCGGCGCGCCGCGCCTCCCGCACTACCTCTTCATCAGCGGGCACGAGTCCCTCGCGGGCGTCCACCAGAACCACGATGACCGCCGCGGTCCCCACTTCGCGGAGGCCGCGTTCGGCGACCGCCGCCTGCAGCGGGTCCGCGCTCGCCCCGAACACGCCGCCGGTGTCCACGAGCTCGAACTCCGTCCCGAGCCACTCCACCGGATGGCGCATCACGTCGCGGGTGGTCCCCGCCACCGGCGCCACGATGGCGCGGCGGCTGCCCGCCACCCGGTTGAACAACGTGGACTTGCCGACGTTGGGCCGGCCCACGAGCACTACTCGCGTCCCGGCGCTCGTCTCCTCGTGCATGACACTCCGGCTTGACAGCCGTAAATCACCGTATCTATGCTAGTTATACAACTCTCTGGAGCACGGCGCGACATGATCAAGGTCGACATCGTCAACCAGGTATCGAAAGCCGCGGACATCACCAAGGTGAAGTCCGAGCGGGCGGTCGACGCGGTCTTCGACGCCCTGCGCACTTCGATGCAGCGTGGCGAGCGCATCGAGCTCCGGGGCTTCGGCGTCTTTCAGGTCAAGCCCCGCAAGCGGGGCATCGGGCGCAACCCGCGCACCGGCAAGGAAGTCCGCATCCCTCCCGGTCGCACCATCCGCTTCAAGCCGGGCAAGGACCTGCAGAACATCCGTGCCTAGCGACCGGAGGTGGCTGCCGCTGGCGCTGTTCCTCGCCACGCTCGGCAGCACCATGTACATCGGCGGTTGGCACCACGCGTACTTCCTCGCCGACTACGCCGAAGAGACGCCCCCGTACGCGCTGCTTCCCGGTGCATGGTACAGCTTCACGATCCTCGCCATCCTGGGCACCCACGAGCTGGGCCACTACTACGCCTGCCGCTACTACGGGATCGATGCCTCGCTCCCCTACTTCCTCCCGGCCCCGTTCCTGGCCGGCACCATCGGCGCCTTCATCCGCATCCGGCAGCGGATACCCACCAAGGCGATGCTCTTCGACGTCGGTGCGGCGGGACCGATCGCCGGCTTCATCGTGGCCGTGCCGGCACTGTTCGGAGGCCTGGTGCTCTCGCGGGTGACGCCGATTCCGGAGCTCGACGCCGGCGGCCTCATACTGGGCGAGCCGCTGCTGTTCAAGGCGGCGGCGTGGTTGATCTGGGGCGCGCTCCCCGAAGGCCACACGATCATCCTGCACCCGATGGGCTTCGCCGCCTGGTTCGGCCTGCTGGCGACGGCGCTGAACCTGTTTCCGATCGGCCAGCTCGACGGGGGCCACATCTCGTACGCCGCGCTCGGCAGCCGCTCCACCGCCGTCACCCTGACCGGCGCCGCGATCGTGGTCGTGTTGACGTTCTTCTCCCTGAGCTGGCTGGTCTGGGCGGTCCTGATGGTCGTCATGCTCGCCGTCTTCGGCCCGCGCCATCCGCGCACGCTGGACGATCACGTGCCGCTGGATTCGCGGCGCCGCTGGGTCGCGCTGGCCACCGCGGGCATATTCGTGCTGTGCTTCACGCCGGCGCCGATACAGCTCGACGGCTTCGGGGCCGACCCCTGATACCGGACCTACAGCAGGTTGATCGGATCCACGTCCACGGTGACGCGCCGGCCCAGGTCGGGGCCCGCGTCGAGCGCCGCCTGCAGCGCGACCCGCATCGCGCGCCGATTCGTTCCCTTGAGAAAGATCTGCGCGCGGTGCTGGCCGCGCAGCCGTGAGATCGGCGCCACGGCGGGTCCGAGCACCTGGAACGACCCGTCGGCGGCGCGCAACGCACCGGCCAGCCTGGCCGCGTCGCGCATCGCGGCCTCCAGCGTGCGCCCGCGCACGACGGCATTGACCATCGACAACACCGGCGGGTAGCGCAGCGCGGTGCGGTAGCGCATCTCCTCCTCGAAGAACGGGCCGTAGGCCTGCCGGCAGGCGTGCACGATGCTGTAGTGCTCCGGATGGAACGACTGCAGAATGGCGGTCCCCGGCCGGTCGCCGCGGCCGGCCCGCCCCGCGACCTGGGTCAGCAACTGAAAAGTCCGCTCCGCCGCGCGGAAGTCGGCCACCTGCAACCCGGCGTCCGCCGAGACCACCCCGACGAGGGTCACGTTCGGGAAATCGTGCCCCTTGGCGATCATCTGCGTGCCGACGAGCACGTCGACGTCCCCTCTTCGAAAACGCGCCAGCAACGAGGCCCCGGCGCCCCGGCGCCGCGCCGCGTCGCGGTCGAGACGGGCTATCGCGGCGCCGGGAAAACGTTCCGCGACGTCGCTCTCGATCCGCTCCGTGCCGAACCCGACGGTGTCCAGGTACGGCCCCGCGCAGTGGGCGCAGGTGGAGGGCCGCGCCACCGAGTAGTTGCAGTAGTGGCAACGCACCCGGCCGGCCCCGCGGTGGAGCGTGAGCGCCACGCTGCAGTTCGGACACTCGAAGGTCCGCCCGCACTGGCGGCAGAGCACCGCCGACGCGAAACCCCGCCGGTTCAGCAGGATCAACGCCTGCTCCCCCCGCGCGAGCGTGCTCTCCAGCGCATCGGCGAGCGGTCGGCTGACCGCCACGTCCGCCCCGCCGCTCGCCACCTCCGAGCGCATGTCGACGATCCGCACCTCGGGCAGCGGACGCCGGTGCACGCGCTCGGTCAACCGCATGCAACGGTAGCGGCCGTTGCGGGCGTGGTGGAACGTCTCCAGGGAAGGCGTGGCCGAGCCGAGCACGACGAGCGCGCCCGCGCGCCGCGCGCGCACGATCGCGACGTTCCGCGCGTGGTAGCGCGGGCTCTCCTCCTGCTTGTAGGACGTGTCGTGCTCTTCGTCCACCACCACCAGCCCGAGCGCGTCCAGCGGGGCGAACACCGCCGACCGCGTGCCCACCACCACCGCGATCTCGCCGCGGCGGGCGCGATGCCACTGATCGTGCCGTGCGCCCGGAGAGAGCCCGCTGTGCTGTATGGCCACGCGATCGCCGAACGCTCCCCGGAAGGTCTCCGTCACGGACGGCGTCAACGCGATCTCCGGAACGAGCACCAGCACGCGGCGCCCGTCCGCCACCACCTGCCGGGCGAGCCGCAGGTACACCTCGGTCTTGCCGCTGCCGGTCACGCCGTGCAGCAGGGCGACGTGGAAAACGTGTTCCGCCGCCAGGGCCCCCAGCGTCTCGAGCGCGACCCGCTGCTCCGGCGTCGCCTCGACCGCCGCGCCGCCGTCTCTCGCCTCCGCGGCGCCTCCGGACGCGAAAGGGTCGCGTTCGACCCGCCGGGAATCGACCGCCACCAGGCCGCGTTGGCGCAGGCGGGCCACCGTCGTCGACGGCACGCCGTCCTGGCGCAGCCGCGCCGCTGCGATCCCGCCGGACACCGCGGCGAGACGGTGCAGCGCCGCGCGTTGCTTCGGCCCGAGCCGGCCCGCCGTCCCGGCCAGCAGCGCATCGCGGCCCGCCGCCGTGACGCGGACGACCCGTTCCGTCCGGAATCCACCGCCGCCTTCGAACGCCGACAGCGCGAGCGGCGGCATGGCGGCGGCCAGCGATTCGCCGGGCCCGCAAGCGTAGTAGTCCGCCACCCACAGGGCGAGGTCGACCACCTCCGGCGGCAGATAGGGCTCCTGATCCAGAGACTCCAGCAGATCGCGCAACTCCACCGGCGCCGCAGGTACGACGCCGCCGTCCGGCTCCGCGGGATCGGGAACCACGCACCCCGTCACCACGCGCCGGCCGAGGGGCACGCGCACGCGCCCCCCCACCGGCGGCGCCGGCATGCCGTCCGGCACCCGGTAGCTCAGCGCCGGCAGCGCGGGTACCGGGACCGCGACGGTCACGAGCACGGGCATCAGTCGTCGCGGAGGAGCGAACGGACCCGCTTCATGTCCTCCCAGACGTCCCGCTTCCGGTCGGGGCTCCGCAGCAGGAACGCCGGGTGGAAGGTCGGGATCAGCTTCGCGCCGCGGCACGCGTAGACGCGTCCCCGCGCCCGGGAGATGGGCAACCGCTCGTCGTCGAGCAGCGTGCGGACCGCGAACGAGCCGAGGGCGACGATGACGCGCGGTGCGACGGCGTCGATCTGCGCGAAGAGGAAGGGACGGCAGGTCTCGACCTCGTCCCGTTCGGGATTGCGGTTCTGCGGCGGGCGGCACTTGATGACGTTCGCGATGTAGACATCCTCCCGGCGAAGATCGATGGCTTCGATAATCCTCGTCAGCAACTGTCCCGCCCGCCCCACGAAGGGCTCCCCCTGCAGGTCCTCGTCCCGACCCGGGGCCTCGCCGACGAACATCAGCTCGGGGGGGGGGCCGGCGCCGCCGGCGCCGCGGTGGGGGGGGGCGCCCGGGCGGAGTGCACCCCGGCCAGTGCCCCGGGGGGGCCGCTGTTCCAGGACGGGGTGACACGGGC
>VXME01000161.1:13900-14941 GCA_009861545.1 Acidobacteriota bacterium
ACTCGCGGCGCCAGGGTAAGTTTTTTAAACGCCACCCCCGGGGGCCTCCCCTACGAACACCCGCGCGGCGGCGCCCCTGCCTACGCCGAAGACGAGGTTGGTGCGGCCGCCGTGCAGCTTGCAGCGCGTGCAGTCGCCCAGGTCGTCGCGAATTCCCTGCAGGCGTTCCTCCGGCGATGCCCCCCGCGGCGTCGCCGCCGGCGCCGGCGCCCACAGCGAATCCGTCGTCCAGGACGGGGTGACCTCGACCGCGCCCGCGCCGGTCGCCGGGACTTCCTCCGGCGCATCCATCGGACTGCGGTCGGCCGGCCGCGCGCGCCACGCCGGATCGCGGCTGAAACCTTCGACGCCGAGCTCCTCGAAGAACCGCAAGTGCTCGGCGAGTTGATCCCGTTCGGTCATCGGCGCAGTTCCCGAATCATGCCGTCTCGCTGCCGGAGCCGAGCCGCGCCTCGATCCGGTCGAGGACGACACGGGCCAGATCCCGCTTCGAGCGTCTGGAGACCGGCTCGACGCCGGCGTCGCTCACCAGCGTCGCCACGTTCGTCTCCACCGCGAATCCCGCCCCCGGCTCGGTGACGTCGTTGGCGACGACGAGGTCGACCCGTTTGCGGACGAGCTTTGCGCGGGCCCGCTCGACGGCATCGCCCGTCTCTGCCGCGAACCCCACCAGCACGGGCCGCGGCGCATCCCCGCGGCGCGCCCCGAGATCCGCCAGCACGTCGGTCGTGCGGCGCAAGGCAACCACCAGATCGGCATCCGCCTTGCGAATCTTCGCGGCCTGCGGACCCGCAGCCGGCGTGTAGTCCGCCACCGCCGCGGCCATGACCACGGCGTCGACCGCACCGTCGAACGCGAGCCGGACGACCTCGGCGTGCATCTCGCCGGCGCTGCGGACCGCGGTCACCTCCACCCCTGCGGGCGGCTCCAGAGCCGTCGGACCACTGACGAGCAGCACACGCGCTCCGCGGGCCGCCGCCTCGGCCGCCAACGCGTAGCCCATGCGCCCGGTCGAGCGATTGCCGAGGTAGCGGACGGGAT
>VXME01000162.1 GCA_009861545.1 Acidobacteriota bacterium
CGTCCTCGCTGTCGCTTTCTTGCTGGCCGTCGCGGGTGGTTGCCTTATCCCACGCGGCGCCCCCCGTCCGCGCCCCGGCCTGCTACCCCGCCGGGCGGGGGGCCCCACGCAAGTTACTGATTCTCGGTTGCCGCCGCCCGCGCGTCGATGACGCGCTGGCCGCTCAGCGCGTTCGGAACCGCGTAGTTCCCCTCGTGGCAGGCGTACTCGAAGATGTCGTACTCCGGCTCGGCCGTCAGCGGCATCTGGATCGTCCAGGGGCTTGTGTAGACGTTCGGATCCTCGATGGTCACCGTCCAGATGATGGTGTTCTCCGACACGCGCCGGAAGCGCTCCACGACGTGCAGCGCCTTGCTGACCGCGACGCCCTTGAGCCGGGCGCCGGCGCCGCTCGATGCGATCCAGCCGCGGTTGTGGAAGTTCTTCGTCTCGACGACCAGCGTGTCGCCCTCCCAGTGGGCGCGGGCGTCGCCCATCCACTGCCGGATGTTGTCGTCGGCGAACGGCCTGTCGCGGAACGGGATGATCCGCGCGTCGTGGATCATCTCGTGCTGGATGACGAAGTGGTCCGGGGTCTGCAGGAAGCGGTAGGCGTTGTTGTAGCCGGCCGGCAGCATCGAGCCGGGCACGCCGCGCGAGAGGCAGCGGTCCCAGACGCTCATGTTCCGGTAGTGGTCGCCGTTGTGGGCGAGGTTGTAGGCCTTGTTGTCCAGCGCCCACTGGCGAACGGGCGCCCGCCCGTCCGGCGGATCGACGATCAGCGACGTCTGGCCGGTCGAGAGTACGGTGTCGCCCGCGTCGAGCCAGTAGCTGCCGTAGCCGCCGACGTTGCCGCCCGCCTCGTAGCGCTGGGCCGGAGCCGCGTCCCGCGCCGCCTCGTCGAGGGCTCGTTGCCGGTTGCGCTGGGCCATCTCCTCGTCGGTCAGGAAGGCCCGCCCTTCCAGCGCGGCGGGGCGCTCCATCGGCGTGATGGTCTTGTTGCCCCACAGTCCCTGCAGGTCGGGCTGGCCGTCGGCCGTCCGCGGCAGTGTCCACTCCGGGTCGACGACGCGCTCGAGCTGTGCCTCGGCGCCGGCCGCGCCGGCGAGCGCGAAGGCCGCCGCGAGGGCGGCGACGGTGACGAAACGTGGGTTGATGAGTCTGTGCATCGCAAATGCTCCTTGGCGTTGAATCTCGTCAGCGTGCCGAGCCGCCGGCCTCGGCGGCCTTCCGCGCGTCCTCCGCCCGGGCGCTCACCATCAGGTTCAGCATCCCGTAGTTGCCCTCGTGGCAGGCGTACTCGAAGACCGGCAGGTCGTTCTTCTGCATGGGTACGGCGACCGACCAGGGGCGCTCGAACGACTCGGGATCGGTGACCGTGTACTCGTAGAGCAGTATCCCGTCCTCGACGCGCGTGAACCGCTCGACCAGGTGCAGGTCGGGGCCGGTGCCGCGGAACGACGTCTTGTCGGTGAAGTTCCTCGTCTCGATCACCAGCGTGTCGCCGTCCCAGCGTCCGCGCGAGTCGCCGCGCCACTGCCGCACGTCGTCCGGCAGGTGGTCCGAGCCGTCGAGCGGCACGATCCGTGCGTCGTGCACCATCTCGTTCAGGATGACCACGTGGTCGGCGGTCTGGAAGAGCTGCATGTTGTTGTTGTAGGCGCTCGGGTTCATCGGGGGGCCGGCGTTGAAGCCGAGGATGCAGCGCTCGAAGGCGCCGCGGTCCTCCGGGCCATGCGCGTCGCGGCCGAGGGCGGCGCGGCGCGCGGCGGCGCGCTCGCGACCGGCGGATGTCAGCCCCGGCAGCCGTCCGTCGGGCGGATCGACGACCAGCGACGTGCGCAGGTCATCGGTGAGCTCCCGGCCGTAGTCCCACCAGAAGTCGTTGTAGCCGCCGGACAGCGGAATGCGCCCGTCGGGTCCCGGCTGGTCCTTGTCGAGCGCGGCGAGCCGCTCCTCGGTGAACTGCGCGGCCTCTTCCGCGGTGAAGACATCCTGGTCGGCGATGGCTTCCGGCCGCTCGAGCGGCGTCAGGCTGCGGAAGTCCCAGACGCCCTGGAGGTCGGGACGCCCGTTCGGGGTGCGCGGCGCCTGCCACGCGTCGGACGCCTCTTCCTGGCCGCCGGCAGCGGCGGGCACGAGCAGGGTGGCCGCGAGCAGCACCGCGAGACTGGTCGAAACACACGGTCGGCGTCGCATCCGATACCTCCTGGTGAGAACCTGTAATCCAACTGCATATTATGCCCCGGTTCGGCGCCGGCTTGACAGGCGAATCCGGGGCCGTACAGTTAGGAGCACGCGCCGCGCCGCCGCCGGGCGCCGCGCCGTGACGGAACCTGCTCGAAGGAGAGAGTCGATGCACCGGATCGTCGTCGTCGCGCTGGGCGCGCTGCTGGCCGCCGGGGCCGCGGCCGCGGGACAGGAAGACTGGCTGCAGTTCCGCGGGCCTGCCGCGGGCGTCGTTCCCGATGACCCGAACCTGCCGGAGCGCTGGAGCGAGACCGAGAACGTCGTCTGGACCCTCGACATTCCGGGCCTGGCCTGGAGCTCGCCGGTGATTGCCGGGAACAGCGTGTTCGTGACCTCCGCGATCAGCGCCGGGGAGGAGCCGGAGCCGATCAAGGGACTCTACGACCCCGGCATGGAGAATGGGTCGGAGGCCTCCCTGAACGAGCACCGCTGGATGCTCTACGCCATCGACTTCCGCAGCGGACGGCCCCTCTGGCAGCGCGAGCTCTACAGCGCCCCGCCGCCGGGCAAGCGGCACCTGAAGAACAGCTTCGCGTCCGAGACGCCGGTCACCGACGGGCGGCGCGTCTACGTCTACTTCGGGGCCATCGGCCAGGTCGCGGCGTTCAACATGAGCGGCGAGACCATCTGGACCCGGGAGCTCGACGTCTACAACACGTTGCTGGAGATGGGGACCGCCGCGTCGCCGATTCTCCACGACGACCGGCTGTACATCGTCAACGACAACACCACGCGCTCGTTCCTCGCCGCCTTCGACAAGAACACCGGCGAGAAGATCTGGGAGATCGAACGCGACGAGCGCGGCCAGAACTGGTCGACGCCGTTCGTCTGGGAGCACGACCTGCGGACGGAGCTCGTGACCGCCGGCACGCAGGGGGTGCGGTCCTACGACCTCGACGGCGAGCTGCTCTGGGAGCTGCACGGGATGTCGGGGCTCACGATTCCGACCCCGTTCACCAGCCACGGCCTGGTCTACATCAGCTCCGGCTACCCGGGCGGCGGCCTGCGGCCGGTGTACGCGGTCCGGCCCGGCGCCGCGGGGGACATCTCGCTGTTCCCGGAGGACGCGATGCGCCGCGGCATCACCTCCGGATTCCCCGGTCCCCTCACCTCCTCGGAGGACATCGCCTGGTCCTATCCGCTGCTCGGCACCTACAACACGACGGCCATCGTCTACGGCGACATCTACTACACGCTGCTCGACCGGGGCTTCCTGGTGGCCCACGACGCGCGCACCGGGGAGGAGATCTACGGCCGCCGGCGCCTGGAGATCGGCAACGGCTTCACCGCCTCGCCCTGGGCCTACAACGGCAGGCTCTTCCTGCTGAGCGAGGACGGCGAGACCTACGTGGTGAAGGCGGGATCGGAGTTCGAGATCCTCCACAAGAACCCGTTGAACGAGATGACGCTGGCCACGCCGGCCATCGCGCGCGGCAGCCTCTTCATCCGGACCCAGTCGAAGCTCTATCGGATCGCGAAGGGAGGCGGGCAGTGACGACGTTGCAGACGATGACGCGCGGCGCGGTGCTGGCGACCGTTCTCGGTCTGTTCGCGACGGGCGCCGGCGCCCAGGGGGTGGCCCTGGAGCCGGTTGGCGAGATCCCGGGACCGGCGGAGCTGGTGCGCATCCAGGGCGGCCATGCCTACGTGTCGGGCGGGCACACGTTCACCATCTGGGACGTCTCCGACCCGGCGAATCCCGTGGCGCGCGGCTCGCATACGTTTCCGCAGGAGATCTGGGGCTTCCGGCTGACCGAGGACCGGGCCTACGTCGGCGCCAACTTCTTCGGCCTCGGCATCCTCGACATCTCGGATCCGGACGCGCCGGTGCTGCTCGGCCAGCACAAGACGCTCGGCCAGACGAAGATCGGCGACATCGCCAGCGGCAAGGTCGGCATCATCGACCACATGGAGGGCTTCGTTCTGATCGACGTAACGGACGAGACGGCTCCGGCGGGGATAGGGTCATTCTTCCTCGACGGGTACGCCCGCGACGTGGTCACCGCCGGGACCATCGCCTACGCCACCGATTCGCCGTCCGGGCTCTACGTGTTCGACCTCTCGAGATCGGGCATGCCCGAGCCGATCGGCGTGATCCATGCGCCGGCGGCGCCGCGCGACATCGAGGTGTCGGTGGGCACGGACGCGCGGCCGACCCTGATCGTCGGGGCCGGCGGGGGAGACCTGCAGGTCTACGACGTCTCCGATCCGGCCGCGCCGGGCAAGCTCTCGTCGTTCGAGACGCCCGGCCGCGCCACGCGCGTATCGCTCGACGGAGACTACGCCTTCGTGGCCGACACCGATGCCGGCGTGCAGGTGGTGGACCTGTCGGATCCGGCCAACCCGGTGTCGGCCGGCAGCTTCGAGACGCCCCGCCCGGCGCGCGACGTCTCCGCCGCCGGGTCGCTGGTTCTGGCGGTCGTCGGCGACAGCGAGCGCGAGGGGCACGACCGCTGGGTGATGGTCCTGCAGCGCCGGTAGCCGGGGGTCTCTCCGGCCGCCGGCCCGTGCCGGGTGTCCTGGAGGGCGTCGCGTGTCACTCCCAGCGGAACACTCGCGCCGCGACGGCGGTGGCGAGAACGAACACCAGCACGAGCGCCGCGATGTCGCCCGCGTGCGCGGACCACGGGTTTCCCGACCAGATGCCCCGCAGCAGCGATACGGCGTAGGTCAGCGGCAGGAATCGCGCGACCGCGGCGAGAGCGGGTGGCAGCGTCTCGACCGGCGTGAAGAGCCCGGAGAGCGGAATCATCGGATAAAGCAGCAGCGCCCCGAGCGGCTGCGCGAACCGCGCGGTCGGTACGAGGCTGGCGATGACGAAGCCGATGGAAAGGACGCTCCAGGTGGTGAGCACGAGCGCCGCCGTGAACGCGGCCAGCGGCGCGTCGACGCCGATCGGATAGAAGCGCCGGCCGGCCAGCAGCATCAGTCCCAGCGCCGCCGCCGTGAAGATCAGCTTGACCAGCACGTGTGCGAGCAGGATGGTCGGCGGGCGAACCGGCGTGGCGCGCAGGCGTTTCAGGATGCCCCCCTCGCGGTAGATGCCGATGATGGTGACCAGCGAGAGGACCGCGCTGAGGGTGATCATGACGGTGACGAAGACGGGCAGGTCGGTGCGCAGGAACGCGAGGTCGCCCGGGGCGGCCTCTCGAACCGCGTGATCGTCGACGCTGCCGACGGCAATCCTCCCGACGACGAGGAAGAGCAGCACCGGCACCGCGATCGCGCCGAAGACGCCGAGCGGTTCGCGGACGAAGATCTTGATCTCGAGCCAGGTGAGCTGCAGCAGGTGTCGCAGCATCGTTTGCATCGCGTTGCCTCAGGCCCGAATCGACCGCCCGGTCAGGGTCAGAAACACGTCCTCCAGGGTCGGCAGCACGGTGCGGAACTCGGAAACCGGCATGCGGTGCTCGGAGATGGTGTGGATGACGTCGGTCACGAGGGTGTCGCCGCGGCCTTCGATTTCATGCCGTCCGCCTTCGCACCGGACTGCGGTCGCCGAGGGGATCGCGCGAAACCGATCCGCGGCGCCGGCATGGTCGGTCGCCACGACCACCGTCCGCTGCGGGCAGTGCCGTTCGACCAGGGCGCCGGGCCGATCCATGTCGATGATACGGCCGTGATCGATGATCGCCACCCGGTCGCAGAGGCGCTCGGCTTCCTCCATCAGGTGCGTCGTCAGGAACACGGTCTTGCCGTGGTCGCGGATACCGAGCACCAGGTTCCAGATTGCGCGCCGCGCCTGGGGATCCAGTCCGGTCGTCAGCTCGTCGAGGAACACGACCTCCGGGTCGTTCACCAGCGCCAGGGCGATGAACAGGCGCTGCTTCTGTCCGCCCGACAGCGTCATGAACCAGGCGTCGCGCTTGCCGTGAAGCCCGAGCTGCCGGAGCAGTTGCCCACCGTCGACCGCGGTCGGGTACAGTTCCTGCCAGAAGGCGACCGCCTCCCACACCTTGATCCGCTTCTGCAGCTGCGCCTCCTGGAGTTGTACGCCGATTCGGAGCTGCAGCGCCCGCCGGTCGCGGACCGGATCGAGCCCGAGCACCGTGATTCGTCCGGCATCCGGTGCGCGCAGCCCCTCGACGCACTCCATCGCGGTGGTCTTGCCGGCCCCGTTCGGTCCGATGAGGCCGAAGATCTCGCCGCGCCGCACCGTGAAGGAGACGTCATCGGCCGCGAGGGTCGGGCCGTACGCCTTGCGAACCGCCTCGACCTCGATGACGTGGTCAGGTTTCATGCCGTTGGCGGCCCGGCCTCAGCGGTAGACCTCGCGCCGGTGTGCGACGCCGAGCACCAGCACAACCAGTCGTTGGTCCTCGATACGGCAGACGACGCGGTAGGCGCCAATTCGATAGCGCCACAGACCCGCGCGGGCGTGGCGCAAGCGCCGACCGAACCGCCGGGGATCCGAATCCGTCCTGATCCGTTCGGAGAAGTAGCGGAGGATCGCATCTTGAACGGCCCGATCGAGCCGCCGCAGTTCGCGGCGGGCGCGATCGTCCCATTCAACGGTCCAGGTCGACCTCGGCCTCCAGGTCTTCGTGAGACCATCGCCTGGCCGGCGTGGCCAACCGTTCCTCGGCCAGGTAGGTATCCTCGAGGTCTTCGAGGTGGGTCAGGATCGCCTCGCGCGCATAGAAGGTCTTGGTGCGGCCGGTCTTGTGGGCCAAGTCGGCCAAGCGCTGCTCGATCCCCTGGGGTAGTCGAATTGCCAGCATAGGCTGCACGCGCACAGTCAGTGTACGGCTCCCCGTGGCGCGTGTCCATCCTGGGGCCATGGATTCCAGGCCGCGCCCGGCGAAGCGCGGTCGTCACCGCTCCGCCGCATCCTCAAGCACGAACGCCGCTCCCTTCTCGGCGATCATGACCGTGGGCGCGTTCGTGTTGCCCGACGTGATCCGCGGCATCACCGAGGCGTCGATGATCCGCAGGCCGGACATGCCGTGCACGGCGAGCCGGTCGTCGACGACCGCCAGCGGGTCGTGCCCCATCCTGCAGGTCCCGACGGGGTGGAAGATCGTGGTGCCGAGGTCGCCGGCCGCGTGCGCCAGCGCCTCGTCGCCGTCGACCTCCGGACCGGGCAGCCATTCCCGCGGCTCGAACGGCGCCAGGGCCTGCGCGGCCATGATGCGCCGCGTGAACCGCAGGCCGGCCACCGCGACCTGGCGATCCTCGTCGGTGGACAGGTAGTTCAGCGTGATGGCCGGCGCCTGCAGCGGGTCCCGGTCCTTGATGCGGACGTGCCCGCGGCTCGTCGGCTGCAGGTTGGCGACCGACGGCGTGATCGCGTTGAACTTGTGCAGCGGGTCGCCGAACTTGTCGAGTGAAAGCGGCTGCACGTGCCACTCGATGTTCGCGGCCGCCCGCGACGGGTCGCTCCGGGCGAAGGCGCCGAGCTGCGACGGCGGCATCGTCAGCGGGCCGGTCTTGAACAGCAGGTATTCCAGTCCCATCGACACCTTGTCGATCAGAGAGTTCACCCGTTGGTTCAGGGTGACGGTGTTCTCCACCTTGTAGATGCTGCGGATCTGCAGGTGGTCGTGCAGGTTCTCGCCGACCCCGGCCAGGTCGTGGACGACGTCGATGCCGTGCCGCTGCAGCAGGGCGCCGGGACCGATGCCCGACAACTGCAGGATCTGCGGCGAGCCGATGGCGCCGGCGGCCAGGATCACCTCGCGCCGCGCCGTCAACCGCTCGCCCCTCACCAGCTCGACACCGGTCGCACGCGGGCCGCCGTCGCCCGTTTCTACCGCCAGGCGTCGCACCTGCGCGTCGGTCCGCACCGTCAGGTTCGGCCGGTGCATGACGGGGCGCAGGAATGCCTTGGTGCCGCTCCAGCGCCGTCCGCCGCGCTGGTTCATCTGGAAGTAGGCGTTCCCGAAGTTGTCGCCCCGGTTGAACTCGGCGATCCTCGGAATCCCGCACTCCTCGGCGGCCCGCCGCCACGCGTCGAGAATCTCCCAGCTCACCCGCCGCTCCTCGACCCGCATCTCCCCGCCCACCCCGTGGAACTCGTCGGCGCCGTGCTGGTAGTCCTCCGAGCGCTTGAACACCGGCAGCACGTCGTCCCAGCCCCAGCCGCGGTTCCCGAGCGACGCCCAGTGGTCGTAGTCGCTCCTCTGCCCCCGCATGTAGATCATCGCGTTGATCGAGGAGCAGCCGCCGAGGACCCGCCCGCGGGCGTAGCCGATGGTGCGGCCGTTGAGCCCGGGATCGGGCTCGATCTTGTAGCACCAGTCCGTGCGGGGGTTGCCGATGGTATAGAGATAGCCGACCGGGATGTCGATCCAGAAGTAGTCGTCCTTACCGCCCGCCTCGAGCAGCAGCACGCTGGCGTCGGGGTCGGCCGACAGCCGGTTGGCGAGCACGCACCCGGCCGTGCCGGCCCCGATGATGATGTAGTCGTGCGTCACGCGGGGATCCTACACGAGCGGATTTGGAGGACTTCATGCGTCCGGCTCCAGGTGCAGGGTGCCGGACCTGTCCACCGTGAAGGCGTCGGCCCTGTCGTACACGGGCGTGGCGTCGCTGTAGCCCTCCCGGATACGGTTCCATTCCTGATCGTCGAGGAGTCCGACGGGCTGCTCGACGCCGGGTTGCTCGTCCAGTCCCTTGTCGAGCCTGTAGCCGCCGCGATCCGTCAGCATGTAGCGCGCGTGGAAGTCATGGGGCTCGTTGTCTCGCAGACGCCAACGACGCACCTGGACCGAGGTGAGTGCCGCGGTCAGCATGCCGGGAATATGCCGCCGACACCGTTTCCGGAACTCTTCGGAACTCCACTTCGCGTCCGTGTCCAACGTGTGGATCTCGGCACGCGGATTGCCTCGGACGGATCTTGCTATCAGATCGAGGCAGGCGGCGACGACGGGACGCCATTTGTCCTTCGAGAAGTCGAGATGTGGATCGACCAGCAGCATCTCGCGGCTGTTCACGACCAGAGTTGCGATGTGCGCTGCAAGTTCCTGTGCCTGTCGCAGCACGGGCAGTTCACGCGGGACATCGAACCTGTCGTGCGACTCGTCGATGTCCTCGTCGAGGACGACATCCGGATGATTCGTCGGGTTCCGCGTTGACAGGATGGCGTGGAAGGCCGATTGTGTGATCTGTCTGTCAACCGCATTGCGAATCCAGCGCTCAGCGGCCGGCTCCAGCCCATCGTCGTACTCCACATCTGGCCTGACGAGCCTTCCGTTCGACTGCTCCAGCTTCCTGAGGATCCGACGTTGATCCCGGTCGCCGAGATCGTCGTTCTCGCGGCAGGCTGCGCGGACCAGCGCTTTCCAGCGTTGTCGGGTGGGGTACGCGGCGATCGCTCGCCCGTGCTGGAATCCCATCAGATTCAGGATGAGGCGGCACCTGTCCCAGGTGGCGAGCGCCTCGGGCTCGATGGCATACGTGTAGAGCATCAGAAGAGCTCGTCGTCCCGCTCGTCGAAGAAGCCCTGGGGCCAGCGGTCGATGAACTCGCCGGTTTCGTCGATCCGGAGCGGCGTCGCTCTGACCTCGCCATCGATCTGCTCGATGAAGACGACTGAAACCTGGTCGGGCCTCAGCGGAGGCTTGCCTTCCGGCAGTTCGCCGCTGTGAGTTTCCTCAATCCGACGCAGCAGCCGTAGCATCAGGTGCTCACTGTGGTTCTCGAGCAGGAAGACGCGGCCGTCGTCCACGGGTTGCGCGAACAGGTCGCCGAGCTCTACCTGTAGTTTGGGGTGCAGGTGGAGCTCCGGTTGCTCGATGGCCGTGATGCCCGGACGGTCGGGATCGAGGGCGGCGACTACCACCGGAAGGACCTGCGAGACGCCGACGCCCACGTCGGCAATCCGGACGGGTACCGCGTTCCTGGTCGTGAGGAGGCCGATCTCGCGCTGTGGCGGGCGCGCCGCGATCCCGACGGCGAGTGCTTCGATCTCCTGCGACGAGAACTTACCGGCTTCCATCCTGGCGACGAGTGCGGTCAGACGCCGATAGTTCCGCCGTGCGGACGCTACGCTTGCCTGGAGAGCCCTGCGGAACTCGGCGAGGAACTGCTCGACCTCGACTGATGGGTCTTTCCGTGTGCGAGCGTTTTCTATCCACCGTATCCATGCTTCGAGTTCATCGGGTAAGTCGTCGTGGACATGCATCGCGCGCAGTCCGTCGATTACACCTGCCGTGTAGATCCACTTAGGAGCGTTGCTTTCCCACCTCCGGAGCAGGTTGTTCAGGCGTCGGCCGAAGGCGGCCGTGAGTGGTTCCGATGCACTGGCCATGTCCTCGCCCGCATCGGTAATCTGCAGCGCCATATCCTGCGTGGTCAGACCCAAGAGGCGCCAGACGTCTTCAGCCAGACGCAGGTGTCTCTCGGCTTCCCGGCGTATTCCCGGTTCGATGTCGATGGGCTGGGGACCACCAAACTTCTCGATCTTGTCCTGGAGAATTCCTTCGACATCCTTGTCCACCGACTCGGTGATCGACGCTCCGTTGGCGCCGGCGAACTGCTCCCGAAGCTGGTCGCAGCGCTTGAGCGCAGCCTTGGGGCCGTCAGGATCCAGCATGTCGATAATGGTCGCCGCCTCTAAGCGCACCCACCCAGCGAGGTCGACTGAGCCGTCCGGGTGCCCGAAGGTTTGTCGAAGCTGATGGTACTCGCGCATCTCCGAGACGAGTTCGGCTTCGTCCTCGTAGATCGTCACCTTGGACCGTACGCGGAGGGCGTAGCCGGTGTCCAGTCGGTCCCGCCGCTCGAGCCACGTGTTCACCGCGTCGAGGAGATCTCGGTGAGGGGTGTAGTGGAGGTACGTCCAGGCGGCGGACCCGTCCGCCCAGGATGCGGGGTAGGGCGGCCGGGTTCCGGCAGCGTCGCCGCCGTGGATGAAGTCGGCTGCGAACGTCTCGAACGCCCTACGGCGTGCCGACGATGCGATTGTCGTCTGCGGATGGAGGTCGCGGACCGGACCGATATAGCGGACGCGCGCCAACTCGTCGCGGAGGGCCTGTCCGATGCCTACGAACAGAGCCGAGACCACCGCCGTGAATTCGTCCAGGTCGTATCCGCCGTCGGCGCTCTGCCCATGGTCGTCCAAGAGAGGGATCTCGTTCCAGTGAGGCAGCGGCGTGAACAGCCCCAACACCTCCATGCGGGATTCCTTCCAGCCGCCACCGTCCGCCCCGGTTGCTTCCCGAACGCGATTGGCGCCCCTGTCCGCCTCCGGTGCCTCGTCTGATCGCTCGGATATGTCGGTGTTCAAGACGCGTCTAGGAGTCTGCGCCGCAGAAAACAGATGCGACAATTGTAGGCGCGAGCCGACG
>VXME01000163.1 GCA_009861545.1 Acidobacteriota bacterium
GAGACGCGGCAGTTCTTCCGCATCATCGACGAGCAGGCCGACCGCATGAGCGCGCTGATCGGCGACCTGCTCGACGCGGGGCGCATCGATGCCGGTACGCTCTCGGTCGCGCCCGAGCCTTCGGCGCTGGGCGAGCTGGTCGAGCAGGCGCGGACTGCGTTCCTCTCCGGCGACAGCCGGCACACCGTGCTCATCGACCTGCCGGCGGACCTGCCCCGCGTGCTGGCCGACCGGGGGCGCATCGTCCAGGTGCTGAACAACCTGCTCGCCAACGCCGCGCGGCACTCCCGGGAGCCCACGCCGATTCGCATCGGGGCGAAGCGCGACGGCATGCACGTCGCAGTCTCGGTCTCGGACGAGGGGCGGGGGATTGCACCGGAGCGCCTGCCGCACCTGTTCCGGAAGTACCCCGCTGCCGGAGACGGTGAGCGCGGTGTCGGAGGTGGGCTGGGGCTCGCCATCTGCAAGGGGCTGGTCGAGGCGCATGGCGGGCGCATCCGGGCCGAGAGCGCCGGGCCGGGTCAGGGCGCGCGCTTTACCTTTACGGTCCCGCTGGCCGGGGAGGTGGCCGCCGTCGCCGGTGCGGCATCGGAGCGGCGCGTGGCGCCGTCGGCGGGCGGGCAGAAGGCGCCGGCGGGCGGGGAGAAGACGCGCATCCTGGTGGTGGACGACGACCCGCAGATGCTGCGCTACCTGCGCGACGCGCTGCTCGGGGCGGGCTATGCCCCGTTGGTCGCAACCGACCACCAGGAGCTGCCCAATCTACTCGAGACCGAAAAGCCCGCCCTGGTAGTGCTCGACCTGATCCTGCCCGGGACCGACGGCATCGAGCTGATGGAGACCGTACCCGGTCTCGCTGACCTGCCGGTCATCTTCGTCTCCGCCTACGGGCGCGACGAGACCATCGCGCGGGCGCTCGAAGCCGGCGCCGAGGACTACGTCGTCAAGCCCTTCTCGCAGACGGAGCTGACGGCGCGCATCGGGGCGGCGCTTCGCCGCCGCGCCGAGCCCGACCTGTTCGTGCTGGGCGAATTGGCGATCGACTACGCCCACCGGCGGGTCGCCCTCGGCGGTCGCCCGCTGGCGTTGACGGCCACCGAGTACGAGCTCTTGCGCGTGCTCTCGCTCGGCGCCGGACGGGTCGCGACCTACGAAGCGTTGCTGCGCCAGGTGTGGAGCGGGCGCAGCCACGCCAATCCGAAGCTCGTGCGCGCTTACGTCCAGCGGCTGCGCCGCAAGCTCGGCGACGACACCGGCGAGCCGACCTACATCCTCACCGAGCGTCGTGTCGGCTACCGCATGCCGCGCCCGGAGAAGGCGTAGCGGGTCGTACCGATTCCCTGCCGGGTTACCTCGTGCGGCCCCACCCGCACATCATCAGCGGCGAGACTTTCACCGATCACCCCTTGTCGTTACGCGTCGATCTCGTGCATCGGCGTCGTGCTGTTCCCGAAGCGGTCGATCGGCACCCCCATCCGCTGCAGGAGCGACAGGTGCAGGTTGGCGAGGTCGGTCGGCTCGGCGAACTCGATCGCCCGCCCGCTGTCGATGGTGTCGCCGCCGCGGCCGGCGAGCAGCGTCGGCAGGTCGTCGGGATCGTGCGCGTTGCCGTCGCCGAGGATCGCGCCGTAGACGATCATGCTGTTGTCGAGCAGCGTCCGGCCGTCCGGCTCCTCGATGGACTTGAGGCGCCCGAGCAGGTAGGCCACCTGCTCGTGGTGCCAGCGGATGACCTCCAGGTACATCCGCTGCTTCTCCTCGGGGGAGCTCCACGAGGTGACGCCGTCGTCGTCCTCGGTCTTGCCGGACGCGTTCTTGTAGTGCGACAGCGCGTGCCACGTGCCCTTCACGCCAGGAATGAAGTTGAAGTAGCGGTTCGACTGCCCGTGGTCGAGCATGAACGTCACCACGCGCGTCGCGTCGGACCGGAACGCGGCGACCAGCAGGTCCATCATCAGGCGGACATACTCCCCGTGGTCGGACGGGATCCCCGGCTCCGGGGCCATGAGCGTGTCGGTCAGCGCCTTGTCCCTGCCCATCTCGGTCGAGCGCCGCTCGGAGAACTCGATGCGCCGTTCGAGGGCGCGGATCGAGTCGAAGTACTCGTCCAGGCGCACTTGGTCGGTCGTGCTGGCGGTTCGGCGGAGGGCTTTCGCGTCCTCGAGCACGGCGTCCATCACCGAGCGGTTGCTCGCTCCGCCGGACGGGGGCCGGAAGATGCGGTCGAAGACGGCGCGCGGCTCCACCTCGCGCGGCAGCGGCCGGTCCGGCGCCGACCACGAGATGCTGTTGCGCGACAGCGAGTTTGAGAAGAACCCCTCGCCCCGGGTCGACAGCTCCAGCGACGGCAGCAGCGTCTCCCGCCCGGTGTGCCGGCCGGCGATCTGGTCCGCCGACACGCCGCCGGCGCTGACCGCCTGCCGGTCGTAGTCGAATCCGGTCAGCCAGGTCGGTGTGCCCCCGACGTGCCCGTTGCCCAGCGGCGTCCAGACGTTGCGCGGGATGATCAGCTCGTCCTTGAACGGCTCGAACGGACTCATCCACTCGTTCAGCTTCACGATTCGCCCGTCGGGCCCGGTCTCGGCCGGGTGCCACGAGCCGCGCGCGATCCCGTTCGGGAAGTACAGGTACGCCAGCCGCCGCGCGCCCGCGGCCGCACCGGGAGCCGCCTGCGCGCCTCCGCCGAACGCGGAGACCGGGCGCATGATGTCGAGCAGCGGCAGCGCCATCGTGGCGCCGATTCCGCGCAGCACGGTCCGCCGGGAGATGCGTCGTGTCGTCATCGGGTCAGTTCCTCGATCCGATCGCGTGTGCTCGTTCCGACTGCCACAGTGTAGATCACGCGCACCCTTATGCGGGTTGCTGCGGTTCAGTGCCGCCGGCACGCCATCGTCTACCCGGCCGGGTGGCCGCCGGGTCTTCCCGGTCGAGTCTCGTCCCGATGCGCCTCGTAGTAGGCGCGCAGGATTGCGTTGATGCGGCTCTGGTATCCCTTGCCCCGGCCTTTCAGCCACGCAAGCACGTCGCTGTCCAGGCGGATCGTCAGTTGCTGCTTGCGGGGCGGAACCACCACCCGCGCCTTCCGGAAGAAGTCGGAGTCCAACTCCGGAATATCGGAGTAGTCGATGTCTTCGTCTCGCAGGGCGTCAACGCGCTTCAAGTCGCTCCCGATAGCGTCTGGTTTCACGGCTGTTCGCCTTTCTCATGGAGATCACCCGGGTGCGCCCGCCGCGCGGCGTGTGCGCGATGACCACCGTGCGACCTCTCAGTAGTCCGATCGTGATGAACCTCGGTTCTCCGTAATCTCGGCGCGTATCCTCGGACGTCACGCAGGAGCCGGCGAGGACCGCCTCGGCGTCGTGGAAGCTGATGCCCTGTCTGGCCAAGTTCTCTCGGCTCTTGGTTTCGTCCCATTCGTATTCCGCCATCCTGCACGCTTGTAGCTACAAATGTAGCTGCAGAAAGAGGCTATGGTCAAGTGACCGACGTTGTCGAGCGGCGTCCGGCCGTCCGGTTCCACGATGGCTGTCTGCTGCCGGCGGGGCGGCGCCACGCGAGCTACGAGTGTAGCTCCGACCAGCCGGGAACGCGCCGAGAGGCTCCCTCGACCCCCTTGGTGGTGTCTACCTCACGACTCTGCTCGGCACCTGCTATCCTGATCTCGGGTTCCGTCGCCATGACCGCCAAGGAGACCGCTCGCGCCGTCTTGGACCGACTACCCGAGGATTGCAGTCTGGACGACGTGCTGTATTACCTGTACGTGGCCCAGACGGTACAGCAGGGGCGGGCCGACGCCGATGCCGGTCTGACGCTCCCACACGATGAGGTCGAGGCGGAGCTACGTCGGAAATGGCTTCTCGGCGGCGATGCGTAGTCTGGGCGAAGTCCGCGAGGCGCGCCGCCGGCTTGGCGGCAGCCATCGCCTCGGGGGCGCTGGACGACTTGATCGGCCACATCGCGGGGGACGAGTCGCATCGTAGCCTCCTCTCCTCATGATGGGTGGTGGAGAGGCGTCGCCAAGTATCACATGTAGTGGGACACGACACCGAGAGTGCCGCGGGGAAGGTCGTTCTCGGTGCAGGCCCTGTCGAGAGTGCTCTGGATGTCGGGACGGCTGAGCTGCTTCAGAGAATCGTCGTACTCCGGAGCCGGGAACAGGAACCGGGCCGAGAACATGTGACCGCAGAGTGCCCACTGTCGGGAGTTCGGGAAGCGAACGTGGGCGATACGGTAGGGCTCAAGGTCCTGTTTGCCGCGTGGGTTGCCATCGTCGTCCTGCTTTGCAAGTGACAGGCCGTGCTGCGCATGTGGTCTGAAGTGTCTTGAGGAGTCGTCACCCCAGAGGTCAACGACTTTCAGCCAGGTTCTTCCTTCCGGGCGAGCGTCGTATATGGAAATATAGCCGTGTTCCCTCTCGCTCGTTGTCGCTACGAAACAAGAGCCGCGCGTTTCGAAGTCGTGAGTGGCGAACCAGATCGCGGTGTAGAGGTTGCGTACGACGTCGAGCCACGGGGTCCTGATTCCATAATGTTGAAGCACCGCACCCAAGTGCTCTGTTCCTTGCCACCGAGTGCCCCTGAGCGGGGGGTGTAGTTCCTGCAGTCGGTTCAGAAAGCACTTGTAAGCAGCCCAACGTTGTTCCAATTCGTTTCCGGCGTTCCGAAACAAAGATGGAACCGAGCTCGGAAAACACCGCGTTTCTCCTCGGAGAAAAACTGGGCGACAGGGGCCACTGCAGAATGCGATAAACGACGCCAAGACGGCCGGATCATCTATCCGTATCTGCGTTGGATTGTCGCTGCACGGGACTACGACCGAGCCGTCATGCTTATGGTAGTCGTTCTTGAACTTCTGCGCGGGGGTCTGCTGGTCTCTCCGATCGCTCACTTCCGCCATTCTCCTCTGCAGGTGCCTTTGGTAGTCCTTGATCGTGCTACCGAAAATCAAAAATCGAGGACGAGACCGTTCGCGACGTTCGCTACTGCTTCTTGTACTGGAACGGATAGCTGACGACAATCTCCTTCACCAGCGTCTGGAACCGGTAGTCGTCCGCCTCGAGCGCGGCGAGGATCTTCCGCAGGGCCGGCTCGTCGTAGTACTCGAGCTGGCGGCCGAGGGCGTAGGCGAGCATCTTCGATGCGGTCTGCCGGACGAGGTCGTGGTGGCGTTCCTCGAGGAGCGTGCGCTTCAGGCCGGCCGGGCCGGCGAACGCGGTGCCGCTCGGTAGCGAGCCGGCGGCCTGGATCGGCGTGTAGGTGTTGCGGTAGAAGCGCTTCTCGGTGAAGACGTTGGTGTCTTCGATGATGCGGATCTCGTCGGCTTCCTCCTCGGTCTCCACGCGCTCCCGGAAGTGGTAGCTGTCGCGCCAGCGGCCGAAGTAGTCGAAGTTTTCCAGGCTGAAGCCGATCGGGTCGATGCGGCTGTGGCAGGCGCTGCACGTGGGATTGCTGGAGTGCATCTCCAGCTTCTCGCGGAAGCTGAGCCGGCGCAGGTCGCCGAGCTCCTCGGACAGGACGCCCGCGCCCGGCGGCGGGGGCGGGGGCGGGGTGCCGAGCAGCACGTCGAGGATGTAGTGGCCGCGCTTGACCGGGCTCGTGTCCTTGTAGTTCGACGTCAGGGCCAGGACGCTGCCGTGCCCGAGGTAGCCGCCCCGGTTCGGGTCGTCGAGCGCCACGCGGCGCATGTGCTCGCCCTCTATTCCCGTCATGTCGTAGAGAGTGGTGGCGAGCTCCTCGTTGACGTAGGTGTAGTCGGCGTCGATGAGCCGGCGGATGGGCTGGTTGTCGCGGACGAGCGACAGGAAGAACAGCGACGACTCGTCGCGCATCGCCGTCATCAGCGTGTCGGTGCACCACGGGTTGTCGATGGGGTCGAGCCAGATGCGCGAGCCGACGTGCTGGAAGCCGAGCCACTGGGCGGCGAAGCTGGTGCCGAGGGTGTTGGCTTTCGGGTCGGCCAGCATCCGGTCGACCTGCGCTTCGAGCACGGCCGGGTCGCTCAGCGCGCCGCGGCGCGCGAGGTCACGGAGCTCGGCGTCCGGCATCGAGGACCACAGGAAGTAGGAGAGGCGCGAGGCCAGGTCCCAGTCGCTGACGCGGTAGGGCTCACCGTCCGCGGACGCGGGCGGCGTCTCGACGCGCAGCAGGAACTTCGGCGAGATGAGTATCGCCTGCAGGACCACCTTCACGGCGTCCTGGAACGCCTCCCCCGCCTCGCGCGCCGCGCGGTACCGGCCGAGCGCCCGCGTCACGTCCGCCTCGCTCGGCGGACGGCGCCAGGCCCGCCCGAGAAAGTGGCGCAGCACCAACTCGGCCGCTTCCTCGTCGCCGATGCCGCCGCCGGGCCTGGCGATGAACACCAGCTCATGCGCGCGCCGTTCGGCGTCGGTCGCCGGCTCAGACGGCAGCATCAGCTCGACGACCCGCTCGGCCGCCGCGATGTAGCGCTCCATCAGCGTCGACTCGAGGAACAAGGTGTTGGCCGTGTTGTCGAAGCCGCTCGCGCCGACCAGCTCGGCGGGGAAACGGTCGGTGAGGGTGAAGTTCGCGCCGACGAGGTCGCGCAGCGTGTTGTCGAGCTCGCGGTGCGTCAGCCGCTTCACCGGCTCGTAGCCCGGGTCGTCGACCGTGGAGTAGTCGAAGTTGTCGATGGAGTCCGACAGCAGGGCGTGGAGCCTCTCGCGCTCGGCGCTGGCGGGCTGCGGCGCGCCGGCGGGCGGCATCTTGCCTACCTCGACGGCGTCGATCACCCGCGTCCAGGCCTCGCGGTTGCGCACCAGCGGGCGTTGGGCGATCAACCCGTCGAGATTGACCCCGGCGGTTTGCGTCTCCGGGCCGTGGCAGCCGAAGCAGTACTGCTCCAGCAAGGGGGCCGCGGGATGCGGGGCCCCGTCGTCGACGCCCGGACCGGCCGTGGTTTGCGCGGACGCGCGCCCCGCGCCTGCCGCGGCAGCGAGGATGAGCGCGAACATGGTGACGCGTTGGAGCGTGCTCATGGCCAAATATGTCGGTGGAAGGTGCAACGTTAGCACAGGGCGACCTGTCTGCCTCGCGTCGCGCGTTCCGTCAGCGGGCCGCGACGCCAAGCTCGCCTGCGACCGTCTCGAGGCGCTTGTCGAGGGTCCACAGCACGCATCTCTCCAGGAAGGCGGACGCCAGCAGATGCATGTCGATCCAGCCGAGACCGCGCCCGTGAAGGCGTCGGCTGCGAACGAGTTGCAGGACTTCCTCGTGTTCCGCCACCTCGGCCTGCGGGAGCGCGGCGAGCAGGTGCAGGAAGTGATCGCGATCGGACAGGGAGCCGCACGCGAGCTCCCCGACGACGAACGGATGACCTAGCACCATGCCTTCGCGCAGCAGCGTGGCGAGCTCGTGGTCCTCGTTGCGCAGGTGGTCTACCCAGACCGACGTGTCCGCCAGGATCATCGTCCGCCCGACGGCGACCGGCGCCGGGAGATGGGACGCAGGTCCTTCTCGCTGCCGCCCAGGGCCGCCAGCCGGCGGGCGCTCTCTCGCGCTATCAACGCTTGCAGCCCCTGTCGCACGAGGGAAGTCCTCTCGTCGACACCGGTCAGTCGCGCGGCTTGCCGGATCAACTCGTCATCGATGTGGATCGTCGTTCCACGATGGTCCGAATCCGCGTCAACGAACTCGCCCCTGGGACACTCCGGGGGCATCGGGGAGACGATGTCGCCGAGGATACGGATCTTGTCCCGATCACGGCCGAAGAACAGACCCGGGGACTTCTCCCGGTACGGCGCCAGCCGCGATACCGGCCGGCCGTTCTTGGTGATGACGATCTCTTCGCCGCTCTCGGCGACCTCGTCCATGAGCTTGAGGCACTTCGCCTTGAACTCGGACGCCTTGATGGTCCGAGTACCGGTCGAACCGCCGGTATCGGTCTTCACGATTTGCCTCCCGGAAGCGACATTCGTGCCTCTATCTTACCATGGTCGTGACCATGGTCATATGGTGGCGGGCGAGTCCGTGTGTCGGGCGAATGCTCCGGCGGCGGCAGGACGACTTCTGCCTCTGAGCCGGCTGCGGGGTCGGGTTGCCGCTCGCGCCGGGAAATCCGGACGGAAATCGGGCTAGCGGTCCGGTCGCCGGGCGTGTAGAATACCGCCGAGCGCCGTACTCGAAACCCGGAGGCTGGACTCCCGACAGGGGATACCCGAGGCCTCTTTGAAGGACTGAAGGATGGCCACCATGCGCCGGCTGAAGTTGCGCTCCGCGGTGATCGTTTGCGTGTCTCTGGCGGCGGGCGCCGTCGGTCCGGCAACGGCGGCCGCGCAGAGTGCTGCGCCCGGCGAGGCCGTATCCGCCGACCAGGCGGTCGTCCAACGCTACTGCGTCACCTGCCACAACGACCGGCTCGAGACCGGCGGCCTTTCGCTGCAGAACGTCGACGTCGCGGACGTCGCGGCGCACCGCGACGTGTGGGAGAAGGTGGTGCGGAAGATGCGCGCCGGCGCGATGCCGCCGCGCCCGCGCCCCCGTCCGGACGACGCCACCTACGCGCGCGTGCTGGCTTCCATCGAGACGGCCCTGGACGCGGCCGCCGAGGCCACGCCCGACCCCGGCCGCACGGCGACGTTCCGCCGTATGAACCGGACCGAGTACCAGAACGCCGTGCGCGACATGTTGGACCTCGACATCGACGTCACGGCGCTCCTGCCGCGTGACGACTCCGCTTTCGGGTTCGACAACGTCAACGCCGGCGGGCTGTCGCCGACCCTGATGGAGCGCTACCTAGCGGCGGCGCGGCGGGTCAGCGGGCTGGCGGTGGGGAGCGACCTGCCGGCGCCGGGCAGCCGCGTGGTGGTCGTGCCCGCGGACCGCACCCAGGAGGATCACGTCGCCGGCCTGCCGTTCGGCACGCGCGGCGGGACCGCGGTCGATCACACGTTTCCCGCCGACGGCGAGTACGAGATCCAGGTCCGGCTGCAGCGGAACCGCAACGAGAACGTCGAGGGGCTGACCGAGCCGCACGACGTGGAGATCACCCTCGATGGAGACCGGCTCGCCCTGTTCACCATGGAGCCGAGCCGGAACTACGTCATGCAGGCCAACGCCGCGTACTACGCGGACGAGGGCATCGACAATCACCTCAATGTGCGCATCCCCGTGCCGGCGGGACCGCACGTGGTGGGTGCGACCTTCATCAAGAAGAACTCGGCGCTCATCGAGACGACCCGGCAGCCTTACGACGCCCACTTCAATATGGACCGGCATCCCCGGCAGCAACCGGCGGTGCGGTCGGTATCGATCGTCGGTCCCTTCGATCCGACCGGGGTGGGGGAGACGCCGAGCCGCGAGCGCATCTTCTCGTGCCGTCCCCCGTCCGAGGCCGCCGACGACGAGGCCGAGGAGTGTGCGACCGCGATCATCGCCGGGCTGGCGCGGCGCGCCTATCGGCGCCCGGTCACGGTCGACGACCTCGATCAGCTCGTCTCCTTCTATCACCGGGGCTATACCGCGGGCGGCTTCGAGACGGGCATCGAGACGGCGCTGCGCGCGCTGCTCGCGAGCCCCGAGTTCCTGTTCCGCATCGAGCGCGATCCGGCCGGCGTGGCGCCCGGGGCGCCCTACCGGGTCAGCGACCTGGAGTTGGCTTCCCGGCTGTCGTTCTTTCTCTGGAGCAGCGTGCCCGACGACGAGTTGCTCGACATGGCGGCGGCCCGCCGGCTGAGCGACCCGGCCGTGCTCCGGGCGCAGGTGCGGCGCATGCTGGCCGATCCGCGGGCCGAGACGCTGACGACCAACTTCGCCTCGCAGTGGCTGCATTTGCGGAACCTGGACGCGGTGCGGCCGGACGCCCGGCTGTTCCCGGACTTCGACGACAACCTGCGGCAGAGCTTCCGCCGCGAAACGGAGCTGCTGTTCCAGAGTGTCCTCGAAGAGGACCGCAGCGTCGTCGACCTGCTGACGGCGGAGTACACCTTCGTCAACGAGCGGGTGGCGCGCCACTACGGCTTCCCGGGGGTCTACGGTGACCACTTCCGGCGCGTGGACCTGCCCGCGGGCAGCCCCCGGGCCGGCCTGCTCGGGCACGGCAGCATCCTCACGGTGACCTCGTACGCCACGCGGACGTCCCCGGTGCTGCGGGGCAAGTGGATTCTCGAGAACCTGCTCGGGACGCCGCCGCCGGCGCCGCCCGCGAACGTGCCGCCGCTCGACGAGACCCGCTCGAACACGCGCATCGTCTCGATGCGCGAGCGGATGGAGGCGCATCGCCAGAATCCGCAGTGCGCCGTCTGCCACCGGATCATGGATCCGGCCGGCCTGTCGATGGAGAACTTCGACGCCATCGGGCGCTGGCGGGACGTCGAGGGCGGTGCGGCCATCGACGCGGCGGGCAACCTGCCGGGCGGCGAGGACTTCGACGGCGTGGCGGGCCTGCGCGAAGCGGTGCTCGATCGCCCCGAGGTGTTCGTCGGCACCGTGGCGGAGAAGCTGTTGACCTACGCGCTCGGCCGCGGCCTCGACCACGCCGACGCACCGGCGCTTCGCGCGATAACCCGAGCGGCGGCGGCCGACGACTATCGGCTGTCGTCGCTCATCCTCGGCATCGTAGAGAGCACGCCCTTCCAGATGAGGAGATCCCAGTCATGATGATCACGAAGACGGCGCTTCCCCGGCGGACGTTCCTGCGCGGCGTCGGGGCCACCCTGGCGCTCCCGTTGCTGGACGCCATGGTTCCGGCCGCATCCGCGATGGCGAAGACGGCAGCGGCGGCGCCGCGGCGGCTCGGCTACGTCTACATCCCGATGGGGATGAACCCCGTGCCCTGGACGCCGTCCGAGGTGGGCAAGCTGACGAAGCTCTCGTCCTCGCTGTCGCCGCTGACGCCGCATCTCGACAACGTGAGCATCATCACCAACCTCGAGATCGACAAGGCGCACATCTCCGGGAACCACGCGTCGGCGAACTCCTCGTTCCTGACTTGCGTGCGGCCGAAGCGCACCGAGGGCAGCGACTACGTCAACGGGACCTCGGTCGACCAGATCGCGGCGCGGCACATCGGCCGCGACACCCCGCTGCCGTCGCTGGAGATCGGGACCGACCTGATCGCGCAGGTCGGCAACTGCGACAACGGGTTCGCCTGCGTCTACATGAACAGCCTCTCGTGGGCGTCGCCGACCGCCCCGAATCCGACCGAGGCCGACCCGCGCGTCGTCTTCGAGCGGCTCTTCGGCGACGGCGGCACACCGGCCGAGCGGCAGGCGGAGCTGAAGACCAACCGCAGCATCCTCGACTGGGTGCTCGACGACATGGCCAGCCTGCAGTCGCAGCTCGGCACGAGCGACAAGCACCGGGTGAACGAGTATCTCGACACCGTCCGCGAGGTCGAGCGGCGCATCCAGCGCGCCGAGCAGTCGGCCGCCGGCTCGCCGCTGAGCGACCTGACCCGTCCGACCAGCGTGCCGGAGGTCTGGGAGGATCACGTCAAGCTGATGTACGACCTGCAGGTGCTGGCCCTGCGCGCCGACCTGACCCGCGTCATCACGTTCCAGATGGCGCGCGAGGCGAGCACGCGGACCTACCCGCAGATCGGCGTGCCGGAGCCGCATCACCCGACGTCGCACCACGTCGACGACCCGGAGAAGCTCGCCAAGCTGGCGAAGATCAACCAGTATCACGTCTCGCTCTTCGGCTACCTCGTCGAGAAGCTGAAGACGACCGAGGACGGCGACGGGACGTTGCTCGACCACACGACGTACCTGCTCGGCAGCGGGCTCGGCAACCCGAACGTGCACGATCACCGCAACCTGCCCATCGTCGTGGCGCGCGGCGCCGGGTCGAAGATCAAGGGCGGCCGGCACGTCAAGTACGACGAGCTGACGCCGATGGCGAACCTGCACCTGACGCTGCTCGACGACGCCGGCGTGCACCTCGACGAGTTCGCCGACAGCACGGGCCACCTCGGCGAAGTGGTCGAACCGCTGTCGCTGTAGCGAAGCGGACGGCGGGCGATTGCAGTAACCGCGGGCTGTCGGCTTCGTTCAGGCCGGCAGCCCGCATCGTATTTGTGAGGAGCTTCCCATGCACCGCTCAATCCTCTCGTCGGCGGCGTTCGCGTTGATTGCGGTTGCGTCGGCCGGCTTCGGCCCGGCCGAGGCGGCGGAAGCGGCCGACCCCGGGTTGATCGCCGCGATCAACGCGGTCGACGCGGAAGGCGTGCGCGCGGCGTTGGCACGCGGCGCCGACGCTACCGCTGCGGATCCCGACGGCACGACGCCGCTGCACTGGGCAGTGCATGCCAACGACGGCGCCATCGTCGGTCTCCTGCTCGAAGCAGGCGCCGATGCAGCGGCAGCCAACCGTTACGGCGTTCGCCCACTGTCTCTGGCCTGCACGAACGGCAACGCGGCCGTCGTGGAGCTGCTGCTCGATGCCGGGGCCGACGCGAACACGGCGCTGGCAGAGGGCGAGACGCCCTTGATGACGGCGGCTCGGACCGGTGATCTCGACGTCGTCAGGTTGCTGCTCGAGCGCGGCGCCGACGTCAACGCGGCCGAGTCCTGGCGCGGGCAGACTGCCCTGATGTGGGCGGCGGCCGAGGGGCACGCGCAGTTGATCCCGGCCATGTTGTCGTACGGGGCGGATGTCTCTGCACGGTCCGCGAAGGGGTGGACCCCGCTGCTGTTCGCGGTGCGGGAAGGGCGCATCGATGTCGTCCAGACGCTGCTGGAAGCGGGGGTCGACGTCGAGGAGGCGCTTCCCGTCACCCAGGAGACACGCCGCGGCGGCACCAGCGCCGAGCGCGCGGCCACCGGCCTGAACGCGTTCCTGCTGGCGGCCGCCAACGCGCACTACGAGCTGGCCGGCCTGCTGGTCGACCGGGGCGCCGACGTCAACGTCGCCTCGCGCGGCTGGACCGCGCTGCACCAGGTCTCGTGGGTGCGCAAGGCGGGCATCGCCGGCAGCAACAACCCGGCGCCCAAGGGTTCCGGCGCCATGACGAGCCTGGATTTCGTGCGCAAGATCGTGGCCGCGGGCGCCGACGTGAATGCGCGCGTCGCTGTCCGGCCGCCGGCCGGCATCACGCGCCTCAACTTCCTCGGTGGGACGCCGTTTCTGCTCGCGGCGCGTACCGGAGACGCCGACCTGATGCGGCTGCTTGCCGAGCTGGGTGCGGACCCGCTGCTCCCGAACGAGGACGACACGACACCGCTCATGGTGGCGGCCGGCGTCGGTACTTCCGCGCCGGGCGAGGATCCCGGTACCGAGCCGGAGGTGCTCGAAGCGGTCCAGGTGGCGCTGGAGCTCGGCGGCGACCTGAACGCCATGGACGACAACGGCGAGACCGCCATGCACGGCGCCGCCTACAAGCACGTACCCAGCGTGGTGGCGCTGCTGTCCGAGGCGGGCGCCAACGTCGACGTCTGGAACCAACCCAATTCTCAGGGCTGGACGCCGCTCGACATCGCGGCCGGCGTGCACCGCGGCATGAACATCGTGAGCAGCCCGGCGACCGCCGCCGCCGTTCGCGCGGCGATGCAAGCGGCGGGCGTGGCCGTTCCTGTCGGGCAGTAGACCTCCTGACCTGCGCAGGCACCTGCCTGCGCAGGTTCATGGAGAGCACGGAGGCCGTAGCGCACCGGCAAACGCGCGGGGCCATCGATGCGCGGACTTCGGAAGCGGGGCATCTGCCCACGGGCGAGCTCGCGGCGACGGCAGACGCCTCACCGACGAAGCAGTCGCTCCCAGCGGATCGCGGTCACGACTTCCCGGCCCTCGTCGTCCGTTCCTACCGGGGGCCGCAACGTGAGATCGGTGTCGGTCAGCTCGTAGTAGCGCCGAGCGTCCGTGCCGGTCCCCCGCGGATTCGTGCTCCCGGTCAGATGATGGGTCAGATAGCCCTGATCGCGTGGACCGGGGCAGGTGATGCAGCCCGCCATCTCGCGCACGGAGAACGGTCCGAAGTAGCTCCCGTAGGTCTCGGTCAGCCGGAGCGCCTCGTCGGCGGTGGGCGAGTCTCCGGCGAACGCCGACCGGCCGGGGCGCACGAGATGTACCGACATGTGTCCCGACGGCGCGTAGAAGATGTAGCCGGTCTCGTACTGGTCGATCTCGACCGGGAACCCGTCGGTGGTGTGGCGGGCGACCGAATCGATGCGGTACGCGCCGAAGAGCGCCGTGTGCGTGTCGGTTACCTCGGACTGCGGCAGGTCGGGCTGCCGCACCCACGTCACGAGCGTCTTCGAACCGTCAGCTCCGGCCGGGGGCTGAAGGGTCAGGCGATCCTCGACAAGGGTGTAGAAGCGCCTGTACTCCGACCCGGCGCCGCGCGGGTCGAGGCTGGCCTCGACGTGGTGCGTGACGGCTCCCTCGACGTCGTCTACCGTGAACGGTCCGAAGTACGACGTGTAGCTCCCGAACTGCGCCAGCGCCTCGTCGGCGGTCGGCCCGGCTTCCGAGTACGGCACGCGGTCGGGACGCATGATGGTCACGCCCATGTACCCGGAAGCGTCGTAGATGAGGTAGCCGAGACGGTCTTCGAGCGGCGCCGCAAGAAGCTCGTCGTCGGCGCTGCGGCGCTCTATGCTCGCCAGTGACCACGTACCTACGAGTTGGCGCTGACCCGCGGACAGGGGCTCGGCCGCGGATGACCCGGGGGCATCGCCGGGACCGGCGGAACCGCCGCACGCCAGTAGCGCGACGACGAATCCGCCGACCACCAGGAGACGCGTGTAACGGCTGGCCATGCACATCCCTCACGATGCGTGCGGCAGGCTGCTCGCTTCCGGCAGCCTGCGCCGGTTCTATGGCGCAGGCTCCTGGACCCGGCAGGCGGCCTCCAGGCTCGCCACCGCCGTCACGTTGATCGCGTCCAGCGCGTCGGCGCCGTCCTCACGCCGGATCAGGAACCCCTTGGCCTCGACCCGGTGTCCCTCGTACGGGTCGGGATCGGGGAAGACGTACATCAGCTCGAACGTGTTGCCTCCGAGCGCCATGGCCTGCGTGAGAGCGAGCACGTCGCCGGACGACGCGTCCGGGTCGCGCGTGCGGATTGGCTCGCTGCCGTCGGTGACGATCCAGGTGCTATCGTCCCGCGCCAGGCATCCGACCACCTGCACCATGGCGAAGTTCGGCACCGCGTCGGGACCGTCCGCGCCGTAGACGAGGATGTCGCCGGCGCGCTCCGCGGTCAGCTCGCCCTCGCCATGCGGGAACTCGTTCACCTCGAGCACGTAGGCGATGATGTCCACGTAGCCGGTCTCGCCGAGGCTGCCCGATGCGCCCGGCGGCATCGTCCTCGCGCGGGTGAGGACGCCGTCCAGCTTCAGGCCGCCCCAGTCGCGGATGAAGCTCTCGCCGGCCAGCGGCCGCGCGTTGGCGCCGGACAGATCTTCCCCATGGCACCGGGAGCAGGTCGCCTCGTACAGCTTCTTGCCGCGCATCGCCTGCTCGGCGGAGTAGACGCCGTCCCAGACAGACGGCTCTTCCGTTTCCTGCGCCGTGGCTGGGTGCGCGCTGAGCGCCAGTGCCCCGACGCAGGCGGCGACGCCCGCGAACCTCGCCCGCAGGCGGCGGGTCGCGGTGGGGGCGGGCGCGGCCGGTCTCGCCGCGGTCACGTCGTTACCGGCCCAGGTAGTCGTCATCGCTGACGGGACCTTCCCAGCTCGTCTGGCCGCTGACGAAGGTGAGCTGAACCATGTGCTGGTCGGGCGCCGCGCCGTGCCAGTGGAGCACGCCGGGTCCGGCGTAGACCGGGTTGCCGCCGGCCTCCAGGATCTGTATCGGCTCCCCCTGAACCTGGGTGCGGCCCTCGCCTTCTTCGGCCATGATGATCTGCCAGTTGCCGTGGCTGTGCCAGTTCGACCGTGCGCCGGCTTCGAACCGCAGGCGGACGGCGCGGATGTCCGACGAGTCCGGGCGAGTCGGATCGCCCCCGACGAAGTTGCTCTGCGCCGCGGCGACCGCGCCGGAATCCGCGGCGAAGTACAGGACTCCCGCGACGGCGACGAACGCGACGGCGAGACCGAAACGAAGCTGCATACGGGTTGTCAGCGTCATTCTGCCCACTCCCTTCGAAGACGACGGGCCGCGCCCCGGTCAGTCGAGCGTCCAGAGCGCCAGCGTCGAAATATCCTTGATGAAGAGCCGGTTGCCAACGAGGGTCGGCGCCGTCCAGGTCTCGCTGTCGGCCACCTCGTAGCGCTGCACCGGGCTGAATCCACTGCGGCTGTGGGCCAGGACGACCAGCTCGGCGTCGTCCTCCAGCGAGAGGATCGTGTCGCCGGACCGGAGAATCGAGGCGTTCTCCGCTTGCCGCGGCGCGCTGGTCCAGAGCACCTCGCCGGTATCGAGATCCAGACCGAAGTACTGGCCGCTGTTCAGGTGCGAGAGCCCGTAGAGGACGCCGTCGTTGATGACGCCGTTGGTCATGTGGAGCCCGACCTCGTCGGTGTGCCAGACGTCCTCGGTGGTCCAGCCGCCTGCGCCCGGGCTGACGCGGAACGCGGTCACGCCGTTGGCGCGGCCGGTCTGAATCACCATGTCCTCGTGGAGGAGCGGCGTCTGCGACGTGGTGACGGCCGGCGTCGTGAACGGCCGGCTCCAGAGCAGGGTGCCGGTCTCCGGCGACACGCCGACGAAGTGCTCCTGCGTGAAGACGACCACCTGCCGCGTTCCGCCCAGCTCGAACAGCATCGGCGAGCCGTAGGCGGGCCCGTCGCCGTCCCAGCTCCAGCGCACTGCCCCGGAGGCCGCGTCGAACGCGGTCAACTGACCGTCGTTGTGCCCGCCGACGTGGACGACGACCAGGTCGCCGATCACCAGCGGCGACATCGAGGTGTGGAAGAGCGGCGTCAGACCGGTGCCGGGAAACTGCCAGAGCTGCTCGCCGCCGGCCGCGTCGAACGCGGTGACGGTGCCGGTCATCCCGTGCGTGAAGAGACGGCCATCGGCGAAGGTCGGGGTCGACTTCGGACCCGCACGATGCCGCGCGGTCGACGGGTTCATGTTGAACGGCGCCGCGTAGCTCGTCCGCCAGATCGTCTCGCCCGTCGCCGCGTCGAGCGCGGTCATCACTTCGTCCTCGCCCTGGCGGCTGAACATGTACAGGCGGTCGCCGATCAGCACCGGGCTGGCGTAGCCGAGTCCGATGTCTACCGACCAGTGCCGTTGCAGCGTGTCCGGCCAGCTCGCCGGCACGTCGAAGGCCGCCGCCACGCCGTCACGCTCCGGGCCGCGCCACTGGGGCCAGTCCTGCGCCGCCGCGCTCGACACGAAACCGAGCGTCAGCGCCAGAACCGCCGCCGCCATGAACGTGCGCGCGAGATATGTCATCGTCTCCTGCTCCAGATCCTTGTTCCGTGGTCTCCGTTCCCGAAAGCGCCACTATTGTACGAGCATTCGACCGGCGCCGCGAGCACTCCCTTGCCTGCGGAATCGCTGGCGGGAGTCGCGCTGCACGGCGGTTATACTCCTGGTATGAAGACGGCGGTTTCAATCCCGGACGAGATCTTCGAGCAGGCAGAACGACTGGCGGAGCGCGAGCGCAGGTCGCGGAGCGAGGTGTACAGCGCGGCGCTCCGCGAGTACGTGGCGCGTCACGCGCCGGACGAAGTGACCGACGCCATGAATCGTGTGTGCGTTGCGGTCGGCAGCGAGTCGGATGCGTTCGCGGCCGCTGCGGCCCGACGCGTCCTGGAGCGCGTCGAGTGGTGATCTCGCAGGGTGAGATCTGGTGGGCCGATCTTCCGGCGCCGGTCGGATCGGGCCCCGGGTTCCGGCGACCGGTCGTGGTTGTGCAGGGCGATGCCCTGAACCGCAGCCGTCTTGCGACCGCGGTGTGCGTGCCCCTGACGAGCAACCTGCGATGGGCTGCAGCGCCTGGCAACGTGCTGCTGGCCGCGAGTACGACCGGTCTTCCGCGGGACTCGGTCGCCAACGTCTCGCAGGTCGTCGCACTTGACAGGAACGTGTTCGACGAACGCGCCGGCAAGCTCTCGCGGGTCAAGCTCGAGCTGCTGCTGTCGGGCGTCGACGTCGTCCTGGGTCGTTGACCCAAGAGGAGGATCGCCATGTGGGGATCGCGTCGGTGGCAGTGGGTACGGATCGGAACGCAGTCGAGGTCTCGGCAGGGGGACCACAGGAGGTGGACGATGCGGTACGCACGGATCGACCGGCTCGCGACGGCGCTCGTCGTCGCGTTTACGGTTTCGCTCGGCGCGGCGCAGGGCCCCGGGGAGATGACGGGAGAGGCCGACCTGCGGGGCGTCGTGCGCAGTCCGGCCGGCCCGGAGGCGGGGGTCTGGGTCATTGCCGAGACCGAGGACCTCGACACCCTGTTCCGCAAGATCGTCGTCACCGGCGACGACGGGCGGTTCCTCGTGCCGGATCTGCCGGATGCCGCCTATCGCGTCTGGGTCCGCGGCTACGGGCTGGTCGATTCCGAGCCGGTGACTGCCCGGCCCGGCGAGAGCGTGACCCTGGAGGCCGCACCGGCCCCGACGCCGCAGGAGGCGGCCGCGGTCTACCCGGCCAACTATTGGTACTCGCTGCTCGAGGTTCCCGCCGCGAGCGAATTCCCCGGCACCGGGCCCGGCGGCAACGGCATCTCGCCGGCGCTCCGCAGCCAGGCCGCCTGGGTCGACGTCACCAAGCAGGGATGCCAGCTCTGCCACCAGATGGGCAACCGGTTCACGTTCGACATCAGCCACCTCGACGGATTCGACTCCTCGGTCGAGGCGTGGGATCACCGGGTCGCCTTCGGGCAGCGCGGCGCGCAGATGAGCGGGGTGCTGAACCGGTTCGGGCGCGACCGCGGCCTCGCGATGTTCGCCGACTGGAGCGACCGCATCGCCGCCGGCGAGGTGCCGGAGGCTCCGCCCCGGCCGCAGGGGGTCGAGCGCAACCTCGTGCTGACCATGTGGGAGTGGGCGGGGGAGGCCTCCTACGTCCACGACGAGATCACCACCGACAAGCGGCAGCCCACCGTCAACGCCGACGGCCTCGTCTACGGCGTCTCGATCACGGAGGACACGCTGGTGGTCACCGACACGGCGCGGCACGAATCCATCGAGATTCCCATCCCGCTCCGCGAGCCCACCGAGATGGTGCCGTCGATGTTCCCGACCGCGCCCGGCTTCGAGCCGTCGCCGTACTGGGGCGACGAGATCATCTTCGACGCGCCGGCCAATCCGCACAACCCGATGATGGACGCGCAGGGCCGGGTCTGGCTGACCTCCACGATCCGCCGCCACAGCAACCCCGACTGGTGCCGGGAGGGTTCGGCGCATCCGTCCGCGCGCTACTTCCCGGTCGAGCGCAGCGGCCGGCAGATATCCGTCTACGACCCGGCGACCGAGACGTTCACGCTCATCGACAGTTGCTACGGGACGCACCACCTGCAGTTCGCCGAGGATGAGCGCGACACCCTGTGGTTCAGCGGCGACTCGAACGTGGTCGGGTGGCTCGATACGAAGCAGTACGACGAGACCGGCAACGAGCAGGCGTCGCAGGGCTGGTGCCCGACCGTGATCGACACCAACGGCGACGGGCGGATCACGCGGCCGTGGAACGAGCCGGGCGAGCAGGTCGACCCCGCGCACGATACCCGACTGGGAGGATTCGCCTACGGCATCATCGCCAACCCGGTGGACGATTCCGCCTGGATCGCCCGGACGGGACCGTTCCCGGGCCGTCTTGTCCGCCTGGACAGGGGCGACAATCCGCCGGAGACGTGCATCGCGGAGGTGTACGAGCCGCCGTCCATCGAGAATTCCGGCGTCGACCCGGCGCAGACCGGCCACGCGCCGCGCGGCGTCGACGTCGACCGCAACGGCCTCATCTGGACCGCGCTTTCCGGCAGCGGGCACATGGCCAGCTTCGACCGCAGCAAGTGCCGCGTCCTGAACGGCCCGGAGGCGACCGGCCAGCACTGTCCGGAAGGCTGGACGCTGTATCCGACGCCGGGACCGCAGATGAAGGGGGTGACCGACCCCGGCAGCGCCGACTACCACTACTACAACTGGGTCGATCAGTTCGACACGCTCGGGTTGGGGACCAACGTGCCGATCGCGCCCGGCTCGGGCTCCGATTCGCTGCTGGCCCTGCTCCCCGAGACCGAAGAATGGGTGGTGTTGCGGGTGCCGTATCCGCTCGGGTTCTTCGCCCGCGGGCTGGACGGGCGGATCGACGATCCGGACGGCGGCTGGAAGGGGCGCGGGCTCTGGGCCAACTACGGGTCGAACCTGAACTGGCACATCGAGGGGGGCCAGGGCAGGCGGAGCTCGGTCATCCATTTCCAGCTCCGGCCGGATCCGCTCGCGCAGTGAAGGGCGCAACTCGCGCTCGTGTGCGGGGAGCGTGCGTCTCGACCCGGCGGCGGTGCGCCGGGGCCGCACCGGCTTACAATTGAGGGCTGATCACACTGCCGCATACATCGGCGCGGGCGGCCTTACGATCGGGGGGGACGAGATGAGCCATCGAATCTTGACGTGCACGTTCGTAGTAGCGGCGGCGCTCACCGTCGCGGGGGCGGCGCCCGCGGGCGCCCAGACCGAGCCGCCGCGGACCGCCTGGGGCGCGCCCGACCTCGGGGGCGTCTGGGACTTCCGGAGCATCACCCGCATGGAGCGGCCCGAGGCGCTGGCCGACAAGGAGTTCCTGACCACGGAGGAGATCGCCGACCTGGAGCAGCAGGCGCTCGACCGCCTGAACAACTTCCTGGACCTGCCGGCGCAGCGCACCGAGGCGGGCACCAACGTGGACCGGCGGCCGGACGGCGGGAACGGCTCCTACAACCACACTTGGCTCGATCAGGGCCTGGAGGCGGTCGACACGGGCCGGACCTCCCTGATCGTCGACCCGCCGAACGGACGCTACCCGGCCCTGACGCCGGAGGGGCGGCGCCGCGTCGATGCGTACCGGGAGCACCGGCGCATTCAGCCGGCCGACTCGTGGCTGGACTTCAGCACCTACGACCGCTGCCTCCTGGGCTTCAACGCCGGGCCGCCGATGACGCCGAGCGCCTACAACAACAACATGCAGTTGTTCCAGACGCCGGACCACGTCGCGATCGTCACCGAGATGGTGAACACCGTGCGCATCGTCCCCCTCGACGGGCGTCCCTCGCTGCCCTCGGACATGCTGCAGTGGTCGGGCGAGTCGCGCGGGCACTGGGAGGGCGACACGCTGGTCATCGAGACCGCGAACTTCGATCCGCGGCGGCTGTGGCGTTCCACCACCGGCAGCATGCACCTGACCGAGCGGTTGACGCGCGTCGACGCGGACACGCTGCGCTACCAGGCCACCGTCAACGATCCACAGACCTGGGAGCGCCCGTGGACGTTCGAGGTGCCGATGAAGGCGCTCGACGGCGAGAAGTGGGAGTACGCCTGTCACGAGGGACACCACTCGATGCCCCTCATGCTCGGCGGGGCCCGCGCCCTGGAGGCCAGGGAGGCGGCCGGCGGGCAGCAGTAGATTGCCGGGGGTGCGAGCCGCGGCTCCGGGCCGGCGGCTCGCACCTTCCACGCTCAGTAGATCGCGACCGGGGCGACGGTCGACCCGGTGGCGCCTTCGAGCTTCAGCGGCTGCACCACGAACGCGAACTCGTAGACCCCGGCCGAGGCCAGCTCGGCCAGTCGCATCCGCTCCACCAAGTGGATGCCGTTGACCACCAGCATGATCTGGTGGATCGGCAGCGAGATCTCCGGGTCCGGGTTGGGCGAAACCTCGACCGGCTGGTTGTCGGCCCCCAGCAGCATCGGATCGTGTTCCACGAGCCACTGCGCCGCCGCGACGCCGATCCCGGGGTTGGTCGCCATGAAGCGGTCGAAATCGGTGTCCCAGAGCACGCCCCAGCCGGTGTGGATCAGCACCGCGTCGCCCGGTTCCAGCGCCACGCCCTGCCGATCGAGCGCCTGCTGCAGGTCGTCGACCGTGATCTCGTACGTGTCGGGCAGCATGTCGACGCCCTTGAGGGCCGCCACGTCGATGAGGACGCCGCGTGTCATCAACGTGCCGACGTTCTCGACGCCGAGCCGCGTGAAGCCGGTCCGCGTCATGACCTCGTTCTGGTCGACGCAGTTGTAGAGGCTGTCGCCGATGGTCTGGTGGGTGAAGCCGTCGAACTGCGTGCCCACCTGGCCCATTTCGGCGACGACCAGCTCCTCGTTCGAGCCGCGCCGGTTCGAACCCACGTACGGGCCGGTCGGCTTCACGTAGAGGTCGAAGTGCCGGGCGCCCAGCGGCATGTCGCTTCTCAGCACCTGTCCGAGCTCGATCACGCGCCCGGTCCGGATCAGCCGCGCGGCCTTGAGCACCGTCGCGGGGCCCATGTGGTTGGCCGCGCCCCGTTCGTCGCCGGCGCCCCATTTGCTGGGGCAACGCTCCTCGGGCGGCGGCGGCGACCACGACTGGGCGACGGCTGGCGCGGACCCCGCGAGCAGGGTCGTGAGCGAAACGACGACGATGACGGCTATGCTGGTCAATCGCATGGCTCTCCTCCCGGAGCGGAACAGTTCCGTCTCCGACCGCCGCTGATTCTACTGAACGCGCGGACCGGACGCTCGCGAATGGCGGCACGGAGCCTGCGCACGCGGGCGGCGCCCGGCGGTCCGACCGGAGCGCGCTTGCGGCTCCCATTCCGAGCTGCGCTCGGTCGCCGAGTTCTACGCGGCCGACGATGCGCAGGAGGACTTCGTGCAGGACTTCGTGGAGGCCTGGGCCAAGGGGATGACTCTGGACCGCTTCGATCCGCGTTGATCAGCGCGGGTCGTTCACGGAGAAGTAGTCGTCGATGAACGCATCGACGATCTGCAGCACGACCCGCTGCACTTGCGGCAGGTTGGCCGTGCCGACGGTTCCCAGCGAGTCCAGGTCCCAGGTGTCGACGAACGCGCGCTCCTGGTTGCCCTCGATGGTGACGAGCTGTTGCAGCGACACCCGCGCGAAGTACGCGTACAGGCCGGTCGTGCCCTGGTGCGTCGCCACGCGCACGTAGAGGTCGCCGGCGAGCTGCGATCGGCCCCGCGGCACGCGCCGCTCCCGGAGGCGCGCCTCGACGGCGGCTTCGATGCCGTCGCGCGTCAGCCCGGCCGCCTCCGCGTCCGGGGCCAGGTCGTCGACGAACACGTTGACCTCGCGCAGGCCGGTCAGGTACTCGCGTTCGTTCTCGTCCTGGGCGAGAGCCGGAGCGGTGAATCCCGCGACGATGACTATCGTCGCCGCGATGGCGTGAAGAATCTGCGGCATGGGTCGTTCCTCCGTTCGTGCGGGCGTCGTCGAGGTCGCGAAGGACGTGCCGGCGTCCGTGGCCGGCGCGTGGCGCTGACGCAGACTGTCGCCAGCCCGGCGGTGTCGCGGCCCGACGTTCTGGTCCCGCTCATCATATGGGGACATAATGATCCGGTTTTCGTCACAGGGGAGATCGACACGATGACGCGATTGCGATGGAGTAGCGCGCTGATCGCCGGGTTGGTGCTGGCCGGACTCGTGAGCGCCGGTGGGGCTTCGGCGCAGGACGGCGGCTGGACGCATTGGGGCGCCGACGAGGGCAGCACCCGCTATGCGCCGTTCGACCAGATCCACGCAGAGAACTTCGAGAATCTGGAGGTCGCCTGGCTCTGGCGCGGCGACAACTACGGGCCGACCGTCGACAACGTCATGCGGTCGACGCCGATCTACGCCGAGGGCAAGCTCTTCGGCGTGGCCGGCTACCGCCGCACCGTCGTCGCCATGGACCCGGCGACCGGCGAGACCCTCTGGACCTTCCGCGAGCCGACGACGAAGCGCTGGGAGAACTCCATGCGCAAGAACTACGGGAAGGGCGTCGCCTACGAGGTCGTGAACGGCGAGGGGCGCATCTACGTCGTGACGCCCGGGTTCTTCCTCCACGCGCTCGACCCCGACACCGGCGACCCGATCGAGAGCTTCGGCAACGAGGGCACGGTCGATCTGCTGGCCGATTTCGGCTACGAGTACCATCCGACCGACGGGCTTCCGTCCACCGTCGGCTACATCACCAATTCCTCACCCCCGATCGTCGTCAACGGGGTGGTCGTGGTCGGCAACTCGCACGAGCAGGGCTACCGGCAGACGCGCCAGGAGAACGTGCCGGGGCACATCCTGGCCTACGACGCGGCCAGCGGCGAGCACCTCTGGAAGTTCAACGTGATCCCGCAATCCGAGAGCGAGTTCGGCTTCGACACGTGGGAGAACGACGCCTGGCAGTGGACCGGCAACGTCTCGGCCTGGGCGCCGCTGTCGGCCGACTCCGACCGCGGCCTCGTCTACGTGGTGACCGACCCGCCGACCAACGACTACTGGGGTGGCTTCCATCCGGGCGACAACCTGTTCGCGACCAGCATCCTGGCCCTCGACGTGCGCACGGGCCAGCGGGAGTGGCACTTCCAGACCGTGCACCACGACATCTGGAACCGCGACAACCCGACCGCCCCGAACCTGCTCGACGTCACCATCGACGGGCGTGAGGTGCCGATCCTCGTGCAGACGACCAAGCAGGCGTTCGCCTACGTCTTCAATCGCGAGACCGGCGAGCCGATCTGGCCCATCGAGGAGCGTCCCGTGCCGCGCGGCCACGTGCCGGGCGAGTGGTACTCGCCGACGCAGCCGTTCCCGACGAAGCCGGCCGCGTACGACCTGCAGGACATCACCGCGGACGACCTGATCGACTTCACGCCCGAGCTCCGCGAGCAGGCGCTGGAGATTCTCGACCAGTACGAGTACGGCTCGATGTTCACGCCGCCGCTGCACCCCGACAACGACCTCGGCAAGCGGGGGGCGATTCACTGTCCCGGCCCCGGCGGCGGGACCAACATCACCGGCGGCACGGCGGCCGACCCGGAGACAGGGATCCTCTACGCGGCGTCGATGACCCTGTGCGCGGCGCCGATCCTGAGCCCCGGCGAGGTGGGGGACGCCGCCGATCCGAACCCGATCGGCCGCACCGTGGCGAAGTACGCCACCGACAACGGGTTCCTGCAGGGCCCGCAGGGCCTCCCGCTCTTCAAGCCGCCCTACGGCCGGATCACCGCCATCGACATGAACACCGGCGACACGCTGTGGACCATCCCCAACGGGGACACGCCGGAGCGGATCCGGAACCACCCGGCCCTGGAAGGCGTCGATCTCCCGAACACCGGGGTGCGCAGCCAGGCGCTGACGCTGGTGAGCCGGACGCTGCTGATGTACAGCGAGGGGCGCGGCGCCCGGCCGCTGCTGTACGCGGTGGACAAGACTAACGGTGAGAGGCTCGGGACGGTCGAGATGCCGGCGCCGGCCACCAGCATTCCGATGAGCTACATGCACGAGGGCCGGCAGTACATCGTCGTTCCCATCGCCGGCGGTTCGGACCGCCTGCCGGGGTCGCTCGTGTCGCTGGCGCTGCCGGAGTAGAACAAGTCACCGTGCGTTCGGTGCGAATGGACGGGCGGGTGGCACTGGACGCCACCCGCCCGTCGTCCCGTCCAACGACGCTACCGCGGGAACGACAGCAGCCCCGGTTCCACCCCTTCCGGCAGCGGCGTCCGCGCCGTGTTCATCGCCATCGCCAGCATCTGGTAGTAGCCCAGGATGCCGATGGCGTCGATGACGCCGTTCTCGCCCAGGTGCTCCACCATCCGGGCGTAGGTCGGATCGCTGACCTCGTGGTTGCGCAGCAGCTCCATGCAGAAGTCATAGACGGCGGCTTCGTCCCCGGCGAGCTCCGCCGGCCGGCGCCCGTCGGCCACCGCCTCTATGATGGCGGCGTCGAGCCCCTCGCGCTCGGCGATCGGGGCGTGCACGTACCACTCGTAGTTCTGCGTCCAGTGGCGTGCGGTGAGCAGGATGACGAACTCGCTGAGGCGCGGCGGCAGGGCGCTGCGGAAACGAACGTAGTCGCCGACGTTGCGGGCGCGGTTCATCATCTCGGGGCTGCGGAGCAGCACCATGAACGGGCCGCCGAAGCGGTCGGTGTTGCGGGCCGCCTTGAACTCCTCGACGGCGGCCAACTGCTCCGGGGTCATCTGGTCCTCCGACAGCGGAGGCATGCGGTTCTGGGCTGTTGCGGTCATGGCGTGTGTCAGGGTCAGCAGCAAGGTGATGACGAGTGCGCCGGCGGCGAAGCGCGGAAACCGACGTCGATAGTGAATGTGCATGGCTCTGTCCTCACTTCGAGGCCGCGGCCGGTACGGCGGCGCGGCGGGGCGCATCCGGCGCCATCCGGGGCCGGACGACCCGATTCCACCACATGATCGCGCTGCTGACGAACAGCACCGGCGGCAGCAGGCCGATCGCGAACCCAGCGTTGCCAGGAGGGCGGCGTCGACATGACGGGCGACTGTACCATGGAGCGCTTGCGCCCGCGCGCGCAGCCGTCTATCGTGATGGATGACGGGCCGGCGGCGCCTCGCCGGACGGTATTCCCACGATGGAGCACGGGAGGTTTCGATGAATGGCCGCAGTTTCACGGCATGGGCGGCGCTGGCCGCCGTTCTCGCGCTGGCGCCGGCCGCGGCGTTCGGCCAGGAATATACGGCGCCCCGCACACCCTTCGGACAGCCCGACCTGTCCGGCATCTGGATGAACAACAGCGCGACGCCGATGGAGCGCCCCGAGCAGCTCGCCGGCAGGGCGACGCTGTCGGACGAGGAGCTCGCCGAGTTGACGCAGCGGATCGCCGAGTTCCGCGACAACGAGCAGGCCGGGGATCTTCTGGGCGACCGGCTCGTGCAGCAGGCGCTCGGCAATCCCGAGTTCCAGGACTTCGACGTCATCACCGGCAACTACAACGCGTTCTGGCTGGTGGAGCGCCACCTGGACAACCGGACGTCGCTCATCATCGATCCCCCCGACGGGCGCATTCCGGCACTGACGGAGGCGGCCGCGGCCCGCGCGGCCGAGCGTCGAGCCTACGCGGCCGAGCATCCGTCCGACGGCCCGGAGGATCGCACCCTGGGCGACCGCTGCCTGCACTTCGACGCGCCGCGCATGGGCGCCGGCTACAACAGCTACTTCCAGCTCGTGCAGACGCCGACCCACGTGGCGATCTTCCAGGAGATGGGGCACTTCACGCGGGTCATCCCGATCGACGGCCGCCCGCACATCGACGACGACATCCGGCAGTGGGCGGGCGACGCCCGCGGCCGCTGGGAAGGGGACACGCTGGTCGTCGAAACGCTGAACTACTCGCCGCAGACGCGCTTCAGCGGCGCCACCCAGAACCTGCACCTGGTGGAGCGCTACACGCGGATCGGCCCCGACGTGCTGCGGCACGAGATCACGCTGAACGACGCCGACACCTGGACGCGGCCGTGGACGGTCGAGCTGCTCCACGAGTCGACCCTGGATCCCATCTTCGAGTACGCCTGCCACGAAGGGAACTACTCGATGCCCGGCATCCTCGGCGGCGCGCGGCTCGAGGAGCAGGAAGCGGGCGGCGCCCAGTAGCGCCGCGATCGCGCGCTAGCGATCCCGCCGCTCGTTGTCGTACGGCGCACCGGTGCCGGACGAGCCCATGAAGAACTTGCGTCCGTCCTCGAAGGTCAGGTCGCGCGCGTTGGCTCGCGCCGTCCTGTCCTTGCTCTGGTAGCCGTCCACGACCACGACCGTGCCGGGCTGCACGTAGTCCCGCCGCAGGCCGCGCCGCAGCAGCGTGTTCGGCGTGCCGCCCTCGACCATCCAGACTTCGCTGCTGCCGTCCTCGTTGGTCACTTCCAGGTGGATCCACGTGTGCGGGTTGACCCACTCCACGCGGACGATGGGGCCGCGGAGCAGGACCGGGCGGTTCGGATCGAATTCGGCGCCGAAGGCGTGGTGGGCTACGACCGGCACGCTGGTCGCGGCAACCGCGAGCAGGCCGGCGGCGAGCAGGCAGAGGGTGGTGCGTGACGGACGGCGCGGCTTGGTGGTCATGACGTTTGCCTCCGATTCTCTCTCTTGGTTCGTTCTCGGTCGTATCTCTCCAAATCCGCTCGATGGCCCGACTCCTAGCGAGGCGGCTCGGGGACCCGTCCCTCGCGGACGTCCTGCTCGAGGATACGCGCCCCGCCCAGGATGCCCCGGAACGAGTAGTTGGCCTCGTGGCAGGCGTACTCGTAGACGCGGGTGTCGCTGGCCGGCCAGACGTACTCGCCGGTCCACGGCGCGGTCCAGACGTTCGGGTCCTCCACCGTGAACCGGTAGAGCAGCGTGTCGGCGTCCAGGCGGGTGAAGCGCTCCACCACGTGGAGATCGCGCGTCGCCTGCCGCAGCGCGGGCGTGTCGTTGAAGTTGGTGGTGTCGACGACGAGGGTGTCGCCCTCCCAGCGTCCTACGGAATCACCCAGCCAGCTTCGGATCTCGGGCGGGGCGTGCTCGGCGTTCATCCGGATCACCCGCGCGTCGTGCACCATCTCGACCAGGATCAGGACATGGTCGTCGGTCTGCACGATGCGCTTCAGGTTGTTGTAGAGGACCGGCAGCATCGGCGGCCCGCCGGTGGACCCGAAGCCGAGCAGGCAGCGCTCGGCGAGCGGCCGGATCTCGGGGTCGTCGTAGGGGCCGGGGGCGTCGGGGCCGTTCTCGATCATCCACCACGCCGTGCCCGAGTTCGGACGGCGAAAGCCGGCCAGCTCGGCCTGGCGAGCCCGCGCCGCGTCGGTCAGCGGCGGCTGCCGGCCGTTGGGCGGGTCGACGATGATCGATGTTCGCCACTGGCCGTCGATCTGGTAGGCGTCGTTGCCCCGGTCGATCCAGAACGTGTTGTAGCCGCCGACGTTGCCGGCCGCGCCAGGCGATCCGTCGCCGCCGACGGGCGGCGCCTCGCGGTTGGGGTCGCTCGCCTCGTTGCGGCTGGCGTTGCGCTCGAACTCCCGGCGGGCGATCTCGGCCGCCTCCTCTTCCGTCAGGAACGCCTTGTCGCCGAAGCGCTCCGGCCGCTGCAGCGGCGTCAGCGTCGCGATGTCGTAGGTGCCGGACAGGTCCGGGCGGCCGCTGGCGGTGCGGGGAATGTCCGTGGACTGGGCCAACGCGGGCGCGGCCGCCAGGACGGCGATCGCGCACGCGATCACGGCCGGCGCCCGAAGTCGACTGCGCATGAGAACCTCCATCGATCGTTCCGATTCCGCCTGCCGACGGCTGTTCCTCTACGGCTGGCGCCCCTCGCGGACGTCCTGCTCGAGGATCCGCGCGCCGCCCAGAATCCCCCGGAACGAGTAGTTCGCCTCGTGACAGGCGTACTCGTAGACCCGGTCACGCGTGGCCGGCCAGACGTACTCGCCGCTCCACGGTGCGCTCCAGACCGTCGGATCGTCGACGGTGAACTGGTAGAGCAGCGTGTCGGCGTCGATGCGCGTGAAGCGCTCCACCACGTGCAGGTTGCGGGACGCGCCGCTCAGCGCCGGCGTGTCGGTGAAGTTGGTGGTGTCGACGACCAGCGTGTCGCCCTCCCAGTGGCCGACCGAATCGCCCAGCCACTTGCGGATCTCCGGCGGGGCGTGCTCGTCGTTCATCCGGACCACGCGTGCGTCGTGCACCATCTCGACCAGGATCAGGACGTGGTCGTCGGTCTGCACGATGCGCTTCAGGTTGTTGTAGAGCACCGGCAGCATGGGCGGCCCGGCCGTCGATCCGAAGCCGAGCAGGCAGCGCTCGGCGAGCGGCCGGATCTCGGGATCGTCGTAGGGGCCGGGGGCGTCGAGCCCGTTCTCGATCATCCACCACGCCGTGCCGCTGTTCGGCCGGAAGAAGCCGGCGGCTTCGGCCCTGCGCGCCTGCGCCTCGGCGGTCAGCGGCGGCCGGCGGCCGTTCGGCGGATCGGTGAGGATGGACGTCCGCCACTGCCCGTCGATCCGGAACGCCGAGCTGCCGCGGTCCATCCAGAACGTGTTGTAGCCGCCGACCGCGCCCGCGGCGCCGGTCGATCCGTCACCGCCCACGGGAGGCGCCTCGCTGGGCGGCGCGCTCTCGATGTTCCGGTCGGGCGGGATGCCGAACACCGCGGCCAGCGCGACCGGCTCGCCCTGGGCGATCGCCGCCGCCTCCTCCTCGCTCAGCGTCAGGCGGTCGCCGAACTCCACGGGCCTCTCGAGCGGCGTCAACGTCGCGGTGTCGTAGGTGCCCGACAGGTCCGGGCGCCCGCTTGCCGTGCGCGGGATCTCCTGCGCCTCGATCGTGGCGCCCGCCGCGATCACGAGGCCGAGCGCGAGGGCCGCGCCGGCTGCGATTCCGTGTCGAATTGAACTACCCATCGGGCTCTCCCTGCTCTCCGCGTCGAACGTCGTTGACGCCTGCCTGGCGCGGCGTCGTCCGGACCGGCATGGTTTCTGCAGCCTGCTAGCGCGGCAGCGGATTTCGGCGAAGATCGCCGAACAGCAGCTCCTCGACGAACTCGACGCACTTGAAATCCATCAGCCGCGCGCCCGGCTCGATCCGCCGGTAGAGCGGCATGCGGATGGTCCAGGGCGCGGTGAAGACGTTGGGGTCTTCCATCGTCGCCTCGTACTGGATGTGGTTCGGGCCGATCAGCGTGTAGCGCTCGACGACGCGCAACTGGTTCGTATGGTGGCTGCCCGCGCGGTCGAACCAGGTCTGATCGTTCTGGCCGGTCACCTCGACCACCAGCGTGTCGCCTTCCCAGCGGCCCACCGACTGGCCCATCCACGAGTCGGTCTCGGCCGGTCCGACGTCCTCCAGGTAGATGTCGCGCACGGCTCCGGCGAACTCGTAGGCGATGAACACGTTGTTCTCGTTCTGGAAGATCTGGAACGGGAAGGGCATGTAGGTCGCGCGCGGGACGCCCGGCATGTAGCACTTGATCTCCGGGTCGCGGTCGACCCAGGCGGCCTGGTTCTCTTCCTTCAGGGCGCGGGCCTCGGGCGTGTACGGAATCCGACCGCCGCCCTCGATCACGCCCATGCTGCCCGGCACGGCGCCGACCGCGCCCAGCCGCAGGACCGGCACGTCGGGAAGCAGGCTGCGGGGACCCTCCCGAAGCTGCATCGCCGGCCGCGCGATGTGCGGCTCCACGTCGTAGTGCGCTGCGTTCAGCGCCTGCCAGATGCCGTTCAGGTCCGGGTTGCCGTTGGACAGCCGCGGCGGCTCGAAGTCCGCCGATTGCGCGGCGACCGGGCCCGCTGCCAGGATGCCGATCCCGGCGAGAACGGCCGCCGCGGTGAGTATCGTCTTCGTCGCCTTCAACATCACGGTCTGTGCTCCTCCTCGATGCGGACGGCGGCGGGCGGCGCCGGCTTGGGCGGTCACCCGGCCCTTGTGGCATTGTACCTGGCTCTCCCGGTCGCGGACCTGCGCCCGCGCGGCGTTCCCCCCGCGAATTCCCGGCCGGCCGGCTCGAATCATGCGGCCCGTGCGGCGCCGTCTGCGTTTCCGGTTGCCACGGGGCGGGCTGCCGGCCCGCCCCGGCGGGCGCCGCTCACTGCTTCACGAAGCGCTGGACTCGCTTGCCTTCGAGCGTCTCTCCCACGTAGATGTTGCCGCCGGAATCGACGGCGAGACTGTGCGCCGCGGTGAAGCCGCCCGCCCGGTGTCCGCCGAAGCCGAACGAATCGACGATGGACAGGTCCTCGCGCGAGATGATCCACACCTTCTGGTTCATCCCGTCGATGTTGTAGAGGTAGCGCTGCTCGGGGTCGGGCGAGAAGTCGATGTCGAACGCCGAGCCGAAATCGAGGGTCCGCGGGGCGATGAGCACCTCGTCGAGGAAGGTGCCGTCCCGCTGGAACACCTGGATGCGGTCGTTCACGCGGTCGCAGACGTAGACCAGCCCGTCCGCCGACAGCGTGGCGCAGTGCACCGGCCGCCCGAACTGCTGCGAAAGCGGCGCGTCCGGATCGTAGGTGTAGGCGTCGTCGGTGGGGACGTTGCCATAGGCGCCCCAGTGCCGGCGGTACTCGCCGGTGTCGGCGTCGAAGACCGCGACCCGCCGGTTGCCGTAGCCGTCGGCGATGTAGACCTCGTTGGTCTCGGGGTCGACATCGATCTCGGCCGGCTGGCCGAAATTGGCGAGGTCGTTGCTGCCCTGGCCCTCGCCCTGCGCGCCGATCTGCAGCAGGAAACGGCCGTGCCGGGTGAACTTGAGAATCTGGGAGTCGTTGCCGCCGCTGCCCCCCAGCCAGACGTTGTCCAGGTGGTCGATGAAGATGCCGTGCTCCGACTGCGGCCACTCGTAGTCGTGGGACGGGCCGCCCCAGGCCTGGACGACGTCGCCGTCCTGGGTGAACTCGATGACCGGCGGGGCCGGGCGGCAGCACTCCGCGAGCGGCGGGTCGGCGTCGGCGCCCCGCTCCTGCTGGTTGAGGCTGCCGGGCCGGTGGACGATCCAGATGTGGTCGCGCGAATCTACCGCCACGCCCACCACGTTGCCGAGCGTCCAGTTGTCCGGGAGCGGCTTGGGCCAGTACGGATCGAAGGCGAAGCCGGCGCCGCCCAGCATGCCGTCGCCGGACTGGGCGGCGACTCCGGTGGAGGAAGCGCCGCCCGGGGCCGCCGCCACCACGGCGAGCGCCGCGCCGAGCGCACCGAGCAGAAGTCCGTATCCGAGTCGTCGATAGGTCATGGTCTGCCTCATTGCTGTCGTCCGTCGAGGTGGGCGCGCGACGCCGCCGCCGCGTCCATCGGCGGCGCGTGACGTCGATGGCGAGTCGGTGTCCTGCCGCGCATTCGGTAGCCGTGTTGCCGAACTCACTCTAATACAGTCCGGCGCGCCGCGCCCCGATTTTGTACGCTGGCCACGTGGCGGCGGCCGGCGCCGTCCGGATCGGAGGAGTCGACCATGCGAGTCGGATTCATCGGGCTGGGCGTGATGGGGCGCTCGATGGCCCTCAACCTGCTGCGGGGGCGCCACGAGCTGACGGTCTATGCCCGGCGACCCGCGTCGCTCGCACCGCTGATCGAGCGCGGCGCCGCGACCGCCGAGACGCCGGCGGCGCTGGCCGCCGACTGCGACGCGGTCTTCACCATGCTGACCGGCACCCCGGACGTCGAGCAGGTCCTGCTGGGCGACGCCGGCGTCGTGCACGGGGCCCGGTCCGGCACGGTGGTCATCGACACCAGCACCATCGATCCGACCGCGACCCGCGGGATCGCCGACCGGCTGGCGGAACGCGGCGTCGACATGCTCGACGCGCCGGTGTCGGGCGGCCCCCACGGCGCGCGCGACGCGACCCTTTCGATCATGGTCGGCGGAAAGGCGGACGTGCTCGACCGCGCCCGGCCGCTGTTCGACTGCATCGGCACCAAGGTGCTCCACATGGGGGATCACGGCGCCGGACAGGGGACGAAGGCGTGCCACCAGCTCCTGCTGCTGGTCACCGCGCAGGGGGTCGCCGAGGCGTTGGCGCTGGCCCGCCGCGCCGGCCTCGACGCGGGGAGGGTCCGGGAGGCGATGCTGCAGGGCATGGCGTCCAGCCGCGTGCTCGACTTCTTCGGCGACCGAATGGCGCGCCGCGACTTCGACGCCGGCATCGAGAGCCGGCTGTACCACAAGGATCTCGACATCGTGCTGAACCTGGCGCACGACCTGGGCGTCTCGCTGCCGGCCGGCGCCGTGACCATGCAGTTCATCAACGGGCTCCACGGGCGGGGCCGGGGACGCGACGACCTGTCGGCGCTGATCACGCTGGTGGAGGAACTCGGAGCGGAGTGAGTCGAGGGTGCCGGGGTGCACGGTCGTGTGGGCGGAAGCATGTGTCATGCTTGTGCTCCTCGCGCATCCCGGTCGGCGCGTGGATATCGAGGAACTACGACAAGCTCTCGAGGAACTCGGCGATGCAACAGATGCCACAGCCTTCACCTTCGGCCTCGCCCCTGCAGGGCGGGGTTGCCCGGTTCGGCCCTCGGGGACCGGACCCCGTGGAAAGCACCTCGCACCCGGCGCGCCTCCAGCACGGCCGGCTCTTGATGCTGGCCGCGGCGCTCCTCTGCATCGCGGTGCCCGGCATCGTCGCGGCCGACGACTGGCCGGAGTACCGCGGCGCCGGGCGCCAGGGTGTCTGGACCGAGACCGGCATCCTCGAGGAGTTCCCTCCCGGCGGGTTGTCGTTCACTTGGCGTGTCCCCATCCATGACGGCTACGCGGGTCCGGCCGTGGCCGGCGGGCGGGTCTTCGTCATCGATGCGCGCTCCGCCGGCGGAGGCGGCATGCGGATGATCGAGCGGGTGCTCTGCCTCGACGAGGAGACCGGCGAGACGTTGTGGAGCCGCGAGTGGGAGGCCGACTACGCGGGGCTCCAACCGCTGTACGCCATCGGCCCGCGCGCCACGCCGACCGTGGACGGGGACCGCGTCTACGTGCAGGGAGCGATGGGCCGGCTGCTTGCGCTCGATGTCGCCACCGGCGCCATCCTGTGGTCGAAGGACTATGTCGCCGACCTGGGAGCCGAGGTGCCGGCGTGGGGGATGGCCGGGGCGCCGCTCGGCGAGGGCGATCTGCTGATCTGCCTCGCCGGCGCGGAGCCGGACGGGAAGGTGATCGCGTTCGACAAGCACACCGGCGCGGAGGTGTGGCGCGCGCTCCCGTCCGACTGGGAGCCGGGCTACAACGCGCCTGTCGTCTTCGACGCCGGCGGCGTCCGGCAGCTCGTCGTCTGGCATCCGCGTGCGATCACGTCGCTCGACCCCCGGACCGGTGAGCGATACTGGGAGGTTCCGTTCGACGTCCGGCTCGGCGTGACCATCGCGTCGCCGGTGCGGGGCGGTCCCTACCTGCTGGTCTCGTCCTTCTTCAACGGGTCGCGTATGCTGCGTCTGAACCTCGACCGCCCGGACGCCTCGCTCGTCTGGCGCAGCGAGGACAGCAACGAGGTCGACACCGACAAGCTGCACTCGATGATCGGGACGCCGGTCATCGACGGCGACTACCTCTACGGGATCGACAGCTACGGCGAGCTTCGCTGCATCGACGTGCGGACCGGGGAGCGGCTGTGGGAGAGCCAGGCGCTGACCGTCGAACGCGCGCGGCAGGCGACCGCCTTCTTCGTGCGCAACGGCGACCGCTACTTCATCAACAACGATCGCGGCGAGCTGATCATCGCGCGGTTCGCGCCGGACGGGCTCGAGGTCGTCAGCCGCACCCACCTGCTCGAGCCGACCTCGCCGGTCCCGCGGCGGCGCGAGCTCGGCGCGGTGCTCTGGTCGTACCCCGCGTACGCGAACCGGCACATCGTCGCGCGCAACGGACGGGAGATCGTCCGCGCCTCGCTCGCGGCCCGGTAGCGGCGCCGGCGGAACTCCCCGGTCCGGCCGTAGCATGCAGCACGTGCCGGTGAACGCGCACTTGAGGAGGGATGAAATGAAGAACTGGATGACCGGCGCGGTCGCAGTCGCAGCCTTGGCGCTGGTTCTCGCGGCGGCAGGACGGCCGACGGTAACGGCCCAGGAATCGTCCGCGCCGCCGCTCGTGAGCCAGGAGCAGTTCGATCGCTGGCTCACCGAGCTCTCCAACTGGGGCCGCTGGGGCCCGGACGACGAGCTGGGCATGGCGAATCTGATCACGCCGGCCAAGCGCGCCGCCGCCGCGGCGCTGGTCAGTGAGGGGTTCACGGTGTCGCTGGCGTCGAACGCGCAGAACTACGTGAGCGCCGATGTGCCCTGCCCGGTCGAGTGGTCGATGTCGCGCGCCACCCGCACGGGCGCCAGCGATACGATCGCCTACCCCTGCATCCACGGCCCCGGCACCACGCACCTCGACGCCTTCGCGCATGTCTTCTTCGACGGCAAGATGTGGAACGGGTACGACGTGGACGGGCTGGTCACGATGGAGGAGGGCGCCAAGAAGAACTCCATCATGGTCGTGAAGGACGGCCTCGTCACGCGCGGCGTCCTCTACGACATCCCGCGGCTGAAGGGCGTGCCGTGGCTCGAGCCGGGCACGCGCATCACGGTAGAGGACCTGGAGGCGTGGGAGGAGATGGCCGGCGTGAGAGTCGGTCCCGGCGATGCATTCCTCATTCGCTGGGGGCGCTGGGCCCGTCAGGATGCGCTGGGGCCGTTCGACACCGGCCGCGAGGCGGCCGGCCTGGACAACAACGTGATCCCGTGGCTGAAGGAGCGGGACGTGGCCATCGCGGGCTGGGAGACGCCCGGTTACGCGCCGCAGCCGGAAGGGGACCTGCCGCGCACCGCGCTCCACAACTTCGCGCTGACGATCCTGGGTATCCAGGTGCTCGACCGCGCGGATTTTCAGGCGCTGGCCAATGCCGCCGCCGAGCGCAACCGCTGGGAGTTCATGCTGACCATTGCGACGCTGCGGATTCCGAACGGCACCGGCTCGCCGGTCAATCCGATCGCCTTGTTCTGATGCGCGCGGCGTGCTGAACGAGGAAAGGGCGGCTGATCGAGCCGTTGATCAGCCGCCCTTCGATTGTACGCCCCGGCGCCCTTCGCGGGACGCCGGATCAGTTCGTGGCGGTCGCCACCCCCGACAACTCCTCGAGCTGCTCGCCGGTGCTGTCGCCGAACTTCTCCGTCGGCACGCCCAGCGAGTTCAGCAGCGTCAACTGCAGGTTGGTCAGCCGCTGGGTCCGGTCCGGGTACTTTACGTGGCGCCCGCCCTGGATCTGGCCCGCGCCGCCGCCGGCCAGCAGGATCGGCAGGTTGCGGATGTCGTGCCGATTGCCCTCGCTGATGGCGCTGCCGTAGAGGATGACCACGTTGTCGAGCAGCGAGCCGTCGCCGTCCGGCGTCTCGGCGAGCCGGTCGAGGTAGTAGGCGAACAGCGACGTGTGGTACGCGTTGATCTTCCGCAGGGCGGCGATCTTCGTCTCG
>VXME01000164.1:0-3826 GCA_009861545.1 Acidobacteriota bacterium
TCATCGAGCTGCACCGCATGTCGCCGGACCGCTGGGTGACGCTGCGCGACGTCTACCGCTCGACGCTGGACCCGAAGCGCATCGAGCGCAAGCTCGCCGAGGTGGAAGCCCGTGTCGAGCCGCCCGGCACGCTCCGCGTCCCGATGGCGGCAATGGCGTCGCACGGCGGCGAGCTGGCGGCCTGGTCCTGGCGGACGGCAGGCGATGTCGCCCGCGCGCCCGACGAGCCGGCCTTGCGCGAGCAGCTCGGCAAGCTCGGGATCGCCTTCGATGTCGAGCCGCCGGTCGTCGGCGACCCGGCCCGCCGCGAGCGGCTCGACGCCATCCGGCGCTGGTACGCCCAGGACTGGCAGGCCCTCGACCCGAAGCTGCGCTCCAGCATCGTCGAGGGACTCAGCGTCTTCCTCTCCGTCTTCGACCTGCCCGACGTGGCCGCGATCTTCTGCCCGCCCAGGCCGCCCGACGCGCACGGCGCGCCAGCCGACGCCCCCGCGGCCGACGCGGCGCCCGTCGTCCGGCCGCTGCCGCCGCTCGACGAGGTGATCGACGCCGGCAAGGTCCTGTGCCTGAACATGCCGGCCGGCACCAATCCGGCCCTTTCCAGGGCCGTCGGCGTCCTGCTCAAGCAGGCGTGGCTCCAGACGCTGCTCCGACGCCCGGCCGAGATGGCGCGCCGCCCCGGCCGCATCTGGCGGCCCGCCGTGTTCCTGTGCGACGAGTACCAGAGCTTCGCCACCGTCGGCGAGGACGACCCGGCCGGCGACGAGAAGGCGTTCGCCCTGACCCGCCAGTCGCGCCTCATCCCCATCGTCGCTACGCAGTCGATCTCGTCGCTGCGCGCCGTGTTGGGCCAGTCCGAAGCGTGGCGGGCGCTGCTCCAGACGCTCCGCACCCGCATCTTCCTGTCGCTCGGCGACGACTCGTCGGTGCAGATCGCAAGCGCGCTGTGCGGACAGGTCGCCCGAATGAAGGCGTCCTACAGCTTCTCGGAGCAGACCTCGCAGGCCACCGCGTCGCTGCTCTCTGGAGCCCCCGGCGGCGGGACCGGCAGCCTCGGCGCCAGCAAGTCCTTCAGCGAACGCCGCGAGGCGCTCTTCCATCCCCGCGACTTCGCCCTGCTCGGCAACTGCCAGGCCATCGTCCTGCCCTACGACGGCCGACGCGCGCTCGACGCGCGCCGTTGCTATCTCAAGCCGGACTTCCTGCCGCGGGACCGGCCCTACTGGCGCGCCCGCGAGGCCGGAGACCTGTAGATGGAGCTGACCGTCGCCGACCTGACGCCGTTCCTGCCGGGGCTCGAAGCCGCACTCGACGACGAGACCGTCTCCGAGGTGATGATCAACGGCCCGGGCACGGTCTTCATCGAGCGCGCCGGCCGCATGACGGCGCTCGACGCGCCGGAGCTGACGGCCGACGCGGTGGCGCGCGCCGCCGTCCAGATCGCACGGCCGCTCGGAAGGGACCCGCTCTCCGAGCCGGTCATCGACGCCAGGCTGGCGGACGGCTCGCGCGTCGCCATCTGCGGCCCGCCGGCCGCCCCGACGGCCGCGATCACCATCCGCCGCTTCGGGGGCCGGGCCTTCACCGTCGCCGAGCTGACCGCGAGCGGGTCGCTTCCGGCCGCCGTCGCCGACGAGACCGCGGCCGTGCTCCGCCACGGCCGCAACGTCCTGATCTCCGGCGGTACCGGTTCCGGCAAGACGACGCTGCTGAACGCGCTGGTGTCGCTGCTGCCCGCCGAAGGCCGCGTCGTCTCCATCGAGGACACCCTGGAGCTGCGGCTGCGCCGGACCAACGGCCTGCGGTTCGAGGCGCGCGGGCTCGGCGACCGCGGCGTCACCATCCGCGACCTGGTGCGCCATGCGCTGCGCCACCGGCCCGACCACATCGTCGTCGGCGAGGTCCGCGGGGCCGAGGCCGCAGACCTGCTCCAGGCGCTCAACACCGGGCACGGGGGCAGCTTGGCCACGGTGCATGCGAACAATGCCGCCGCGGCCCTGTCGCGGCTGGCGACCTGCGCCATGCAGGCCAGCGACGCCCTGCCCTGGGCCGTCGTCTGCCGCGGCGTGGTCGACGGCATCGAGGCCGTCATTCACCAGACCCGGACGCCCGAAGGCGTCCGCCGCGTCGACCAGATGGTGCGCGTCCGTGACTACGACGCGCGGGAGAACCGCTGGCTCGTCGAGACCGTCTGGCCGGCGACGCCGGCATTCGCAACCGGCTCCAGTGTCTCGTCGCCGGTCGAGCCGGCGGGGTCTTCGGCCCGGCGCAAGAAGAGAGGACGGCGGAGGCGTCGATCCCGGAAGTGATCGAGGAACGGATCGAGCATGTTGCGGCCCGCGATTTCGCCTCCGGGTCGTGACACCGAGGGAATTGGAGGAACCGACGATGAGCGGAACGGATGGGAAGGACGCCAGCGCGCAGGAGCCGGTTCGGGTCACGACGCGGGAGGAGTTCGACGCCGCGATCGGAGAGCTGTTCCGCACGGGACGGCCCATCGAGGCGCCGTCGCTCGACGCGCTCGCCGATTGGGACGTGGACCTCGAAGACGAGGCCGGCGCCATCGAGGAGGAGCGGTGATGGCCAAGGCGCGAGAACGGGCCGACGAGTACCACGCGCAGTTCGCCGAGCGCATCATCCAGGCGCTCAAGGAAGGCGCCGCCCCGTGGCAGAAACCGTGGAAGCCCGGCGAGCGCATCCTGCCGCACAACTTCCAGAGCGGGCGCGACTACCGCGGGGGCAACGCGCTGTACCTGGCCCTGAACGGACTGGAGCGCGGCTACGCCGACCCGCGCTGGGGCGGCTACCGCCAGATCCAGGAAGCTGGCGGCCACGTCCGCAAGGGCGAGAAGGGCACCCCCATCATGTACGTCGAGTGGCGGCAGCGGCGTACCGCCCGCGACGAGAGCGGCAACCCGGTGCTCGACGACGAAGGCCGCAAGAAGCTCGAATGGGTCCAGCGCGACCGGCCGCTCGTCAAGGTCCAGTACGTCTTCAACATGGAGCAGACCGAGGGCCTCAAGCTCCGCTCGCTCCAGGCCGCGGGGCCGGAGTGGGAGGGGCACGAGCGCGCCGAGGCGCTCATCCGCGGCAGCGGCGTCCGGGTCGACCACGTGGCCGGCGACCGCGCCTACTACAGCATGAAGGACGACCGTGTGGTGCTGCCCGAGCGGGGCCAGTTCGCGTCGCAGTCGGCCTACACGCACACGGCGCTGCACGAGCTGGGACACGCGACCGGACACCCGGAACGCCTGAACCGGCCCACCCTGGTAAAGCACGGCGGCTTCGGCTCGGAAGCCTACGCACGCGAGGAGCTGCGGGCCGAGATCGCCGCGATGATGACCGGCGAGCGGCTCGGCGTCGGCCATGAGCCGAGGCACGGAACGGCGTACGTCGCCTCGTGGATCAAGGCGCTGGAGAACGACCCGAAGGAGATCCGCGCGGCGGCTGTCGACGCGCAGCGCATCTCCGACTGGCTGTTGACCCGTGAACGCGAACGTAGCCAGAGCGAAGACAGGGTACAGCCCGACCGGCGCGACGACGGAGCAGACCGGAAGATCGAGCGTGATCCGGACCGGCCGCTCACTGAGCCCGAGCCGGCCCGGCTCTCGCAGCCTCAACCGCCCGAGGTGCCGCGCGACCCCGGCCGCCGGACGGCCGCGTTCAAGTCCGGCTTGGAGATCCCCGACCGCGGCGCAATCAGTGGCCCAAGCCGTTGACCTTGGAAGGTGGGGGGCGCCCCAGGAAACCCCCAGCCCCAAAAACAACACGGGGAACGCAAACACCAGCATAAAAAAACACCCGCAGAGCGCCCCCACCGAGCCGC
>VXME01000164.1:3836-6392 GCA_009861545.1 Acidobacteriota bacterium
GGCGGGGGCGCCGGGCGCCCGTCCCTCCGCCTCCCCGCCCGCCGGCCGTCTGCGCCGCGGCCGTGACCTGGGCGGCGGGGGGGGGGGCGGCCCGCCCCCCCCCCCCCCCCCCCCCCCCCCCCCCGCCTCCGGGTGCCGGGAACCCTCGCTCATCAAAAGCCGCCCAGGTCCGCCCGCGCCACTGCCTTCGTACCGTGGACCCGTGCACCGTGCACCGCACCGCATGGTGGCCTGCTCACTGCCCGCAACGGTTCAGCACCCAGCATTCGCGCAGCACCTCGTCCTCGGAGATGTCGGCCGACGAGCCGCACGCGGGCGGCCACCACACGCGTCAAGAGCGTCATGCGCATCGGCGAGCCACTGCAAGCGGGCGTCGTAGAGGTCCGCCCACTGGGTAGACGAGCACTGGTGGTCGGCAGCTCGGGTGGACATGGGATCGAGCGCGGTTCACACAGGCTTTACGGGCCGGACACAAGTCCGAAACAAGACCCCGGCACGCTACATAGAACAGTCCTTCAGAGGGGACGAAGGGGACATCCACAAAGGACGGTACCTTGATGAGCGTCATGGATTCCCATCCGACGCGAGCGGCAACGAGTTGAATGGCACAGTCTTTGCTTGCAGTCTGGGACATGGGCTTCGGCAGTCGAACCACCACCCGCACCAGGTAGAAGGGGGTCGAGCGTGACAGTCAGGATGCAGGCGCTTCTGTTGGTCGGCATGCTCCTCGTTCCGTTCGGGTTGTTCGCGGCGGCAATGCTGGTACTGGAGCCGGCTACGCTACTAGTTGCGATTAGAGTCGTGAAGTTTGCAATTGTCGTCTTGTTCGTCGGCCCGTTCGTATGGGCCATGTGGCAATGGATGGTGGATACGGAGACGCCGGTGCCGACCAAGAAGGACCGGTGACGCGCCCGCTGGAAACCGAGCGAGGAACGAAAGGAAAAAGATCATGCGTACTGTTGCTGCCCTGCTCTGCACAGGGTTCGCTTTGGCTGGTCCGGTTACCGGAGAGGCACAGACAAGCCCCCTGGGGACCTTGGCAGTCGATTCCGAGCGTGGCTGCTATGCAGGAGGATGTACTCCTCCGGCGGGGCCGTGGCCGCCTGGCAATCCGGTGCCTGGCACGACTCTTGCGCCGCTGGCGCATGACGCTTCGGATGACACTCCCAAGCCTGTGAAGGTGTGCATTGGGTACTGTCCTGGCGCCAATTCCGGAATGATGGTCCCCTGGAATTGGGTCGATACGCGCCCGATCTGGGTTACCGACACCCTCGGGTACTTCAGCGATCCGAGCCAAGGCGGTGGCGGCGGCCAAGGCAAGAATCCGCCGGAAAACCCGCGGCCGCGACCGAACCAACGTTAACGACGAAACGGAAGCCCGCGCGCAACGGTCCCGATCTTCGGCGGGGGCTCAGTTGGCGACGGCGTCGACCTCGACCGGCGGCGACGCCGGTGTATGGCCTTCCGCCAGGAAGATTGCGGACGGGAGCGACCCGGCCGGCAGGTGTGACGGAGGAACACCCGCCGGGGCCGGAAACCGAAGGTTTCCGCCGGGTCGCTCCCGGCTTCTTTCCTGGCCCGTGAGCCGGCTCCGTTCACGGATCGCACTTATCCGGTTTGGTCAGCGGAATCAGAACTTTGCAGAGGATGGCATGTGACTGGGGGTGTGACGGCAGGTGTGACTGCGCCTGTGACCGGGTCACAACCATCGAGTCACAGTCCGGCGCGGCACTATCGGTGCAAATCTCGGAAGGAAGGAGCGTTTCGACAGTGGGTGATCGGGGACGCCGGAGAAGATGACGACCCGTCTTTCGATCCGCTGCTGGCCGCCCCGGTGATCCGTCGGCTTGCTCGGTCGTGTCCTCCGTGGCCGTTGCTCGATTCGGACTGTCCGGGCGCATTTGGTTTCTCGGTGTAGACTCCGGTCTGGGATCTCCGCCCCCTGCCTGTGGTCGGGGTCGTCAGTTGGTCTTGCCGGCAGCGGGCGACGAAGGTGCAAGAGACTGGCGGCTGACCGTGACCATGACGCGGCAGGATCAGATCGACGCGCGCAACTGCGATGCGCTGCTGCGGCTGGCCATGCGGACTGTGGAGGTTGACTGAATGGCTGACGTGTACCTACTGGCGGGCAGCGTCTGGTGGAGGGCGACGGCGGCAGTGCTGATGCTGGCCGTGGTCGGGTGCAACGGCGACGATGCAGAAGACAACCGTAGTGGCATCCTTGGCCCCACGACCCTGGTAGAGGCGCCGGATTCGATCCTGGGTGCGACTCTGACGATCTACCCTGACGAGCTCCTGGACGCCAACTGTGGGTTCACCCGCGATGATCTGGTCGCCAACGTGACCACCTTCATCGACTCTCGCACCGTCCGCACCCGCAATTCGGATGGAACCTTTGATGACACGTCGACGGATGTCCAGTGGAGCTATTCCAAGAGCGGCCGGTCTGCGGACATCAACATCCAGTATGTGCACGGCGCATCTACGAGTATCGGCCTGGTCTTCCACGATCGTACGTCTGGTGACGTGGAGCAGCTTTCACGGGACGGCTTCGGG